>NZ_JBFAUT010000032.1:0-60216 GCF_040679475.1 Actinoallomurus sp. NPDC052274 | reverse complement strand
GGGGGGGGGGGGGGGGGGGCGGGTGCGGGGGTGGCTGGGCGCTTTTGTCTAATTGTTGCCCCCCGTGGGGGGGGGGGGGGGGGGGGGGCCCCCCCCCCCCGGACCCGTGGAGGTCAGCGGAAGGAGGGGGAGGGGACGTCGGACACGGGCACGCCGCCGCGCTCGTTGCCGAGCGCGACCAGGCTCACCGGCGCGGGCGTCGCGTCGGCGCGGGCGACGATCGCGAGGGCGAGGGTGTTGCCTCCGTGCTGCCGCAGCAGGCCGGCCGGCAGCGTGAAGTCCGTCTGCGGGCCGATGTCCCCGCCGTACTGACCGAGGTTCCAGCCGTTGAGGAAGATCTGCACGCGGTAGCCCTGGCCGACCGGCCCGCCGAAGCGGAGCGCGATCGGCACGTCCTGGCCCTTGGGCAGGTCGAGCCGGAAGGACGTGCGCTGCCACGTCACACCGGGGGTGACCTTGGTCGCGGCGCCCGTCTTCCAGGTGCCGTCCGGGTAGGCGGGCAGGTGCCAGCCCGCCCGCTCGCCGTACAGGCCGCCGTTGTTCAGCGGGCCGCGCGTCGGGTCGGTGAGGTTCTCGCCGCCCTTGGCGCCCTGGATCCGCCAGGAGATCGGGGCGTCCGAGCCGGTGACGGTGACCGCGTACAGGCCGCGCGGCTGCTTGAACCGGTTGTCGTCGGCGATCCAGTCGTCGTTGTGGCCCTGGTTCTCCACGAGGACGGACAGGACGGCCTGCTGTCCCGCCTTCACCAGGCCCGCCGGGATCGTGAAGTCGCCGCGTCCGGGGGCGGGGTTGACCGGGGCGTCCGCGTCGGCCTCGACGCCGCCCGCCGCCGAGCCGAGGTACCGGCCGTTCAGCCAGACGAGGTACGAGCCGCGCTTGCCGGTGAAGGCGTTGAGTGACACCTTCGTCTCCGCGCCGGTGCCGGTGAACCGGCCCCGGTACCAGACGTCGCCGTAGTGGTAGCCGTAGTCGTCGGCGTACAGCACGGTCGGCGTCTTCGGCTTGAGCGGGCTCTCGGTCGTGGTCTTCGTCGCGGCCGTCCAGCCGGAGTCGTCGAAGGCGGGCCGCGTCTCGGGGGACTCCGCCTTCGACCGCCAGCCGGTGAGCGCCGGCAGGCGGACGGCCTCGGGACCGGGCAGCGTGCCGAGCAGCGACCCGCTCGCGGTCGGCCGCGTCCGTACCGGCGAGCCGTTCACGACCAGGCGGTGGGCGTCGCCGAACACCTCGACGTCCTCGGCCTTGGCCGTGTCGGCGCGGACGTACGCGGTCTGGCCGCGCACGGTGGCGGAGCGGACGAGCGACGTGCCGCGCACGAGCAGCGGGCCCGCCTGCCAGAACTTCGCGGCCTCGGCGTCGGTGCCGAGCAGGAGCAACAGCGGACGCCGCCCGCCGCCGCTGATCAGCACCCGGGCCAGGCCGGAGTGGGTGTAGTCGAGCCGCAGGTCACCGGAGGAGGAACCGGGAGGTAGGCCGGGATCGATTGGTCGGGGCGAATACGACGCCTTCACCGACCCCTGCAGCACCTTCACGGTCGGCCGCGAGGAGTAGCGCAGCACGGTCGAGCCCTGCGTGCCGTCCGTGCCGTACAGCACCGCGATGTCCCGGCCTGCGGAAACCGTGTGCGTCATCAGCTCGGAGTTCGACCAGACGAGCCGCTGGCCGCCCAGGTCGTAGCCGGCGATGAGGACCTTGGCGTCGCGGCCCTCGACCCGTACGGGCACCTGGTAGCGGCCGTCCGGGGTGGTCCAGTCGAGCGTGGCCGAGTCGTCCGTGGTCGCGGCGTGGTCGCTGTGCCGGACCAGCACGAACTGCGTGCGGGTGCCGGTGTTCACGCGCGCCACGGTCTCGATCGCCTGGTTCGAGGACGCCGGGGCGGTCGCCGGGTCGGTCCTGGTCAGCGGCGCGACCGAGGCCAGGAAGAGGTTCTGCCGCTTGAACTCGTCGTACTTGTCGCTCAGCAGGCGGTTCTCGGTGATCGCCGAGCCGTAGTCGTAGGAGGTGTAGACGTCGTTCGGCTGGGCCAGCCAGCCCCAGTTGGTGCCGCCGAAGCCCATGTAGTAGTTGAAGGCGGTCGCTCCGGACTCGATGAGGTTCGACTTGTAGAAGAACTTCATGTACTTCGGGCCGGTCAGCTCCCGGCACTTGTCGAAGCCGGCGTTCTGCTGGTCGATCGACCCGCCCTGGTACTCCGCGGCGAACACGGGCGCGTCCTCGCGCAGCCGCTCGGTCAGGCCCGCGCCCCACGGACCCCAGCTCGTGTCCGCGTTGGCGCAGTCGAAGCCCTGCGGGTAGTCGTCGACGCCCGGGATCTGCACCGCGCCCTGCCCGGACGCCCACGTGGAGGTCCAGGACGCCGCGTCGCAGCAGTCGTTGGTCATCGTCGGCACGTCGATGCCGTCGGCGCGCGCCTTGTTCTGGATGTCCTCCATGTACGCCGCGTCGGTCGCCTCGGCGTACTCGTTCTCGACGTTGTAGAGGATGACCGAGCCGCCGCGGGTGATCTGGTGGCGGGCGAGGATCGGGTCGATGTGGCCGAGCCAGTCGCGGTACGCGGCCGTGTAGCCGGGCGCGCTGGTGCGGGCCCGGCCCGGCACGTTCTTCAGCCAGGCGGGGAAACCGCCGCCGGTGGTCTCGGCGTTGATGTACGGGCCCGGCCGCGCGATGACGTACAGCCCGGCCTGCTGGGCGATGGTGAGCAGGCGGTCCACGTCGCGTACGCCGGTGAAGTCGTACTCCCCGGCCTTGGGGGAGTGGTAGGCCCAGTCGAAGTAGATCGAGACGGTGTTGAACCCGGCGGACCGGTACTTCTCCAGCACGTCGCGCCACAGGTCGGGGCTGGGCAGCCGGAAGTAGTGGAACTCCGCCGACCGCAGCAGCACCCGCTGCCCGTCGATCGAGACGGAGTAGTGGTCGTACGTCACCCGGTGCCTCGGCGCGGCGGCGGCGACGGCGGTGGTCGGCGGGGAGAGCGGGGACACCGCGAGCGCGAGCGTCGCGGTCACGGCGGCGAGGAGGGCGAGGAGCCTGACTTTCAGGCGGCGGACGGGTCTGACGTTCACGAGCCGGGCCTCCGATGGCGGTCGTGGAGTCGGAACGGTCGGATCCCCCGATGGATCCGGGGACGTCGGTCCCCGGGTGGTTCGGGGCGCCCCGCCCTCGCGTCCTGGGGCATGGACGGGGCGCCCCTGCTCGTAGGCGGCCGCCGCCCGGTGGGGGCGGCGGCCGGTCCCGCTACTTCAGCGAGACGGTGCTGACCCGCAGGTCACCGTGGAACACCAGGTAGACGTCGTGGCGGCCCTTCGCGCCGCGCAGCGCGGCGGTCGTGGTCGCGTACTTGTAGACGTCACCGGTGCTCGAGACCGTCGCCGTGCCCGCGAGCGGGCCGGTCGGCGAGTCGAGGCGGATCTCGATCGAGCCGTCGCCCGCGCTCGCCTTGGCGGCCGAGGCGGTGAAGGTCGCCGCGCCGGAGCCGAGCGACGCGTCGGCGAACTCGACCCAGTTCCCGTCGGTCGCGCCGACCGCGTCACCGCGCGCCTTGGTCTCGTCGACGAGGTGGACGCCCTGGTAGTCGTCGAAGTCCACCGCGCGGGTCTGGGCGGCGAGGTTCCGCGCCGGGATGGTCTCGCCGTGCACCTGCAGGGCGGCGCGCTGCTGGATGTCGGCGGAGGACGCGCCCACGAGCACGTCGTAGGCGCCGGTCTCCACGACGTCCTTGTTCCGGGTGACGTCCCAGTGCGCCAGGTCGGACACCTTGAACGTCAGGTGCACGGTCTTGGTCTGACCGGCCGCCAGGTGCACCCGCTGGAACGCGCGGAGCTGCTTGACCGGCTGCTTGTCGCGCGAGGTCCGCTGGTGGGTGTAGAGCTGGACGACCTCGTCACCGGCGCGCTTGCCGGTGTTGGTCACGTGGACGGTCGCGGTGACCTTGTCGCTCGACTGGCTGACGTGCAGCCGGTCGTACGTGAAGGTCGTGTACGACAGGCCGTAGCCGAACGGGTAGAGGGTCTCGCCCTGGTAGTAGAGGTACGTGCGGTTCGACTTGATGATGTCGTAGTCGAGGATGTCGGGCAGGTCGCCGTCCGAGCGGTACCAGGTCTGGGTGAGCCGCCCGGCCGGGTCGCTGTCGCCGAACAGCGTGTCGGCGAGGGCGTGCCCGGTCTCCGCGCCGGCGTGCGTCGTCCACAGGATCGCCGGGACGTGTCGCTGCTCCCAGTTGAGCGTGGTCGGGTAGCTGTTCTCCACCACCACGATCGTGTTCGGGTTGGCCGCCCGCACCGCCTTGATCAGGTTCTCCTGGCTCTCGGCGAGGGCCATCGTCGTACGGTCGTGCGCCTCACGGCCGTTGATGAACGGCATGCTGCCGACGACCACGACCGCCGCGTCCGCGCCCTTGGCGGCCTTGACCGCCTCGTCCGCGCCACTGCTGATCACGTCCTTGCTGAAGTGGGACGCCCCGGACTTGGTGGTGAGCGTGAGCGTGCCGTCGGAGCCGGCCTTGAGGTACTTGTTGTTGCCGTACCAGGACTCGTCGGTCTCGTAGCCGGCGTACCGCAGCAGGTAGCTGCCGTCGCTCTGCTGCTCCAGCGAGAACATCTGCTGCACGAACCAGCCGTTCGGCTGGTCCTGGTCGTTGACGACCGTGTCGCCCCAGTTGTACCGGCCGGCGTACTTGCCGTTGGCGACGCTGCGCAGGGTCAGCTTGCCCTGGCCCCAGTCGAACGCGTCGAACTGGGCGGTGGTGTCGGCGGTGGTGGCGCTCTCCTTCAGCGCCGCCCCGGACGCCCCGGTCCCGGCGGTGATGTACTTGCCGGTCTTGACGTCCTTGAGGGCGATCCGGTCGGCGCCCTCGCTGTCGGACACGGTGCCGCCGCTGCCGAGCTTCTCCTTGAGGCCGTCCAGCGGGGTCACCTTGTACGGCAGGGAGCCGGAGTACCAGTCGGTGTAGAGGGTCTTCTCCAGCGGGCCGACCACCGCGAGCTTCTTGGTCTTGGAAGCGTTCAGCGGGAGGGCGTTGCCGGAGTTCTTCAGCAGCACGGCCGCCTGGTCGGCGGTCTGCCGGGCCAGCGCCTGGTTGGCCGCGCTGTTGATGACCGACTTGTCGATCTTGGCGTACGGGCCGCCGTCCGGGTCGAAGTCGCCGAGCCGGACCCGCAGGCTGAGGATGTGCGAGACCGCAGTGTCCAGGTCGGACTGCTTGAGCAGGCCCTGGTCCAGCGCCGACTTGACCGCGGCGGTGGTCGGCCCGCCGTTGGTGTCGTCGACCGTGAAGCTGTCCAGCCCCGCCTTGATCAGCGCGGCGTCCGCCTCGGGCTGGGTGGCGTAGTAGTGCTCGCTGCCGGTCAGGTTGTTCGGCGCGCCCGCGTCGGTGACGTTCAGCAGGTCACGCCTGGTCCATTTGCGGACGACGTCGTTCAGGTCGGGGCTGACGGTGTTGGGCCGCCCGTTGACCAGGTTGTACGACGCCATCACGCCGGTCGCCGCGTCGGCGGAGATCGCCGGGGAGAACGCCTTCTCGTCGTACTCCTTCTTCACCCGCGGCCGCAGGTCCGACGAGGTGGTGTCGCGGTTCACCTCGTTGTTGTTGGCCAGGTAGTGCTTGAGGACGGGCGCGGCCTTGAGGTGGTCCTTGTCGGGTCCCTCGATGCCGGAGCCGTACGCCGTGGAGATGGCGCCGGTGAGGTACGGGTCCTCGGAGTAGCCCTCCTCGTTCCGGCCCCAGCGCGGGTCGCGCAGCAGGTTGACGACCGGCGCCCAGAGCTGCAGGCCCCACACGTCCGGGTTCTCGGAGTTGAAGCCGCGCGCCTCGTCGCCGACGGCCGAGCCGACCTTCTGGATCAGCGCCGGGTTCCAGGTGGAGGCCAGGCCGACGGCCTGCGGGAAGACGGTGCCGTTCGCGGTGACGACGGCCCCGTTGTTGTGGATGTCGGTGGACCAGGCGACGCCGTGCAGCCCCTCGGTGCCGGTCTTGAACGCCTTGATCCCGAGCCGCGGGATGGCCGGCTCGTACTGGTGGAGGAGGGAGATCTTCTCGTCGACGGTCAGCCGCTTGAGCAGGTCGTCGACGCGGGTCTTGAGGGGGAGGCGGGGATTCTGGAAGGGGTACGTGGTCTTGGCGTGGGCCGGACCGCTCAGCCCGAGCGTGGCCAGTACGGCCACGCCGAGCGTCGCGGCGATCCGGGGTCGGAATTCCACTTGCCATTACCTCCTAGCGTGTCAAACAACCTCGTTCGTGAATTAGCCGGTTGGCCCTGATCGTTTGATGGCCCGGTTGCCCAGCGATCCTTGGAGGACAAGTTCTGTCGTAGGTACCTGCTGTAATCGCCTCGTGCCTCGACGTGTCGATCCTGACGCTCCCCGGGCGGTGTTGCGGACCGCCCGGGTCGGTCTGCGCCTGACGCCTGGGCAGCGGCGGCGGTGTTTCGGGTTGTTGGTGGCGGCGGGGGATGTGTGGGCGTGTGCGCTGGATATGAACCGGTGGCGGCGTCAGCGCGGCCTGGCGCCGATCGCCAGCTTCCAGCAGTGTGCCGGGAGCTGCACCAGGCCGGTCCGGGGACGTTTGGTGAGTTGAGCTCCATCTGCGCTGAAGGCGTTCTGCGGCGTTACAGCGACGCCTGGTTCGCTGCCGCCAAGCGTCGCGCCGACGGGGACACCTCGGCGCGGCTCCCGCGCCGTAAACGCCGCCTGCTCCCGGTGCGGTTCCGCCACGGTTGTTTCGCCGTTGATGGGCAGCGGCTGCGGCTGGCGGTCGCCCGTGGCCACCCTCCCCTGTGGGTGCGCCTGGACCGGAAACTACCCTATCCGGTGGAGCAGGTCCGGTCGGTCACCCTGATCAACGAGGGCTCGCGGTTGTTCGTGGAGGTGGCCGCCGAGGTCCCCGTCGCCACCTACGCGCCCGGAACCGAGCCCGACCCCGACCGGGTCGCCGGAGTCGACCCTGGGGTGATTCACCCGTACGCGGTGGCCGGACCGGATGGAGAGGCTTTGTTGGTGTCAGGGCGGGCGATGCGCGCCGAGGCCCACCTGCACCTCAAAGACACCAAACACCGCCGCCGGGCCGTCGCCCAGCGGGCACCGAAGCCAGGGCAGGCCGGGTCGCGGCGGTGGCGCAAGTACCGGGCCCGCCAGCGCAAACTCGAGGCCCGGCACAAGCGCCGGATCAAACAGGCCCAGCACGAGGCGGCCACACAGGTCATCCAATGGGCCGTGCAACGACGGGTCGGGACGCTGCGGATCGGCGACCCGCGCGGTGTGCTGGAGTTGAAGGCCGGGCGGCGGCACAACCAGCGGGTCCGTGACTGGCGGCCCGGCTATCTGATCCGCTGTCTCAAGGACAAGGCCGAACAGGCCGGGATCCGCGTCGAGCTGGTCGACGAACGCGGCACCTCCTCCACCTGCCCGGCATGCGGCCGGAGGGTCCCCAAACCCGCTGGCCGCCGTTTCACCTGCATGCAGTGTGGTTTCAGCGGGCACCGCGACCTGGTCGGCGGCGCCAACATCGCCCGGCGTGACCCGGGCGGACCCATCACCACCAGTCCCAAGGATCCGTTTCCGGTGGTGATCACGCACCGTCGAGCCGGACGGCATCTCCCCGGTGCCGGATGGTCCCGGCGTGACCCCCGACGACGCCCCCATCACGGCACCGCACAAGGGTCCCCTGGCCGGCCGAGGCCCGCCCCACCCCCCAGTGGGGAGTCGCTCGCCACCAAGGCGAGGATCAACCAATACGGTCATCACACGACCGGCGTTGCTTGATACGGCACTGGTACCAGTGCGCGCTGTCCTTCCAGGTGCGCTTCTGGGTCGCGTAGTCCACGTGGACGATGCCGAACCGCTTCGAGTAGCCGTACGCCCACTCGAAGTTGTCCAGCAGTGACCAGACGAAGTAGCCGCGCACGTCCGCCCCGGCCTCGCGTGCCCGCTCGACCGCCGTGAGGTGGTCGCGCAGGTAGTCGATCCGGCGCTGGTCGCGCACCCGGCCGTCCGGGTCGACGCGGTCGTCGAACGCCGCGCCGTTCTCCGTGATGACGAGCGGGAGACCCGGGTACTCGCGGTGCAGGCGCAGCAGCAGCTCGGTCAGGCCGGTCGCGTCGATCGGCCAGCCCATCTCCGTGTACGGGCCCGGCTGCGGGAGGAAGTCGATGTCGTCGCAGCCCACCCAGGGCGACGCCGTCCCGTCCCCGTGCCCGTCCGCGGTGGCGCGCGGCGACACGCCGTCCCAGCGCCGGACGAGCGTCGGGGCGTAGTAGTTCACCCCGAGCATCTGCAGCGGCGCCTTGCAGGTCGCCTCGTCGCCGTCCCGCACGAACGACCAGTCGGTGAGGCGCCGGGTGTCCTCGATCAGGTCGGCGGGGTAGGCGCCGTCGAGCATGGGGCCGAGGAACACCCGGTTGGCGACCGCGTCGACCTGGCGGACCGCGTCGGCGTCGTCGCCCCGCACGTGGTGCAGGTTGAGCGTCACCGACACCGGGCCGGGCAGCGCCTGCGCGGCCAGCCCGTGCGCGAGGTTGAGGTGGTGGGCGGCGGTGAGCGCGGCGACCGGGTCGGTCCGGCCGGGCGCGTGCACGCCCGAGCCGTAGCCGAGGAACGCCGAGCACCACGGCTCGTTCAGCGTGGTCCACAGGTGCACCCGGTCGCCGAGCGCCGCGCCGATCCGCTCCGCGTACTCGGCGAACCGGTAGACGGTATCGCGCGCCGTCCAGCCGCCGGCGTCCTCCAGCTCCTGCGGCAGGTCCCAGTGGTAAAGGGTCGCGACGGGCTTGATGTCGTACTCGAGCAGCGCGTCGACGAGCCGGGAGTAGAAGTCGATCCCGCGCTGGTCGGACACGCGCGGCCAGGCGATGGAGAAGCGGTACGCCCCCAGGCCCAGCTCCCGCATGAGCTCGACGTCCTCCGGCCACCGGTGGTAGTGGTCGGCGGCCACGTCGCCGGTGTCGCCGTTCAGCACCCGGCCGGGCGTGTGGCTGTAGGTGTCCCAGATGGACGGCACCCGGCCGTCCTCGTTGGCCGCACCCTCGATCTGGTACGCGGCGGTCGCGGCGCCCCACAGAAAATCGGTCATTGAACACCTCGGATCGTGACGGTCGGGCCGGCCGCCTCGATGAGGAGGCCGTGATCGTGTTGGACGATCGTGCCACCCTCCACGTCGCCGGACCGCACGCCGACGAGCAGCACCCGCCAGCTCTCGGCGTTCGCCGTGGTCACCGTGACCACGTCGCCGTCGCGCCCCGTCGTGAACGTCGCCGCCACCTCGCCCGAGACGTCCGGGACCTCCGTGGTGACCCGCGCGCCGTCGGCCAGGGCGTACGCGTGCAGCGTGACGCCGTCGGCGTAGTCGTAGTCGGGGCGGTCCTCGATCGCGCCCATCGGGATCACCGAGCCCGGCCGGGCCAGCAGCGGGACGGACAGGAAGTCGTGCCGCTCCCGCACCCAGCGCCCGCCGGTCACCGGCTCGCCGGTCAGCACGTGCGTCCAGGTGCCCTCGGGCACGTAGTACGCGGTCTCGCCGTCGGCCGAGAAGACCGGCGCGACCAGCAGGTCGCCGCCGAGCATGTACTGCCGGTCGAGGTGGCTGACGGCCGGGTCGTCGGGGAACTCCACGACCATCGAGCGCATCATCGGGATGCCCTCGCCGTACGTCTCGCGCGCCGCGCCCAGGATGTACGGCATCAGCCGAGCCTTCAGCCTCGTGAAGACGCGCAGGACGTCGACGGCCTCCTCGTCGAACAGCCACGGCACCCGGTAGGAGTGGCTGCCGTGCAGCCGGCTGTGGGAGGACAGCAGGCCGAACGCGATCCACCGCTTGAACAGCGCCGGGTCGGGCGTGCCCTCGAAGCCGCCGATGTCATGGCTCCAGTAGCCGAACCCCGACATGCTCAGCGACAGCCCGCCGCGCAGGTCCTCGGCCATCGCCTCGAACGTCGACTCGCAGTCGCCGCCCCAGTGCACCGGGAACGCCTGCGTCCCCGCCGTCGCGGACCGGGCGAACACCACGGCCTCGCCCTCGCCCCGGCGCTTGCGCAGCAGCTCGAAGACGGTTTCGTTGTACAGGTACGTGTAGTAGTTGTGCATCCGTTCCGGGTCGGAGCCGTCGAAGTAGACGACGTCCGTGGGGATGCGCTCGCCGAAGTCGGTCTTGAAGCAGTCCACGCCCATGTCGAGCAGCGCGTCCAGCTTCGCGGCGTACCACTCGCGGGCCTCGGGGTTGGTGAAGTCCACCAGGCCCATGCCGGGCTGCCACTTGTCCCACTGCCAGACGTCGCCGTTCGGCTTCTTGACCAGGAAGCCGCGTGCCCTCCCCTCCTCGAACAGCTTCGAGCGCTGCGCGATGTACGGGTTGATCCACACGCAGATCTTCAGGCCGCGCGCCTTGAGCCGGCGCAGCATGCCCTCCGGGTCGGGGAACGTGCGCGGGTCCCACTCGAAGTCGCACCAGTGGAACTCGCGCATCCAGAAGCAGTCGAAGTGGAACACCGACAGCGGCAGGTCCCGCTCCGCCATGCCGTCGATGAAGCTCGACACCGTCTCCTCGTCATAGGAGGTGGTGAACGAGGTGGACAGCCACAGGCCGTACGACCAGGCGGGCACCCGGGCCGGGCGGCCGGTCAGCGCGGTGTACTTGCGCAGGACGTCCTTCGGGGTCGGGCCGTAGATGACGAAGTAGCGCAGCGACTGGCCCTCGACGCTGAACTGCGCGCGGGTGACGACCTCGGAGGCCACCTCGTACGACACGTGCCCGGGGTGGTCGACGAAGACGCCGTAGCCCGCGTCGGTCAGGTAGAACGGGACGTTCTTGTACGCCTGCTCGCTGGCGGTGCCGCCGTCGGCGTTCCAGACGTCGACGGTCTGGCCGTTCTTCACCAGCGGGCCGAACCGCTCGCCGAGGCCGTACACGTGGTGGCCGACGCCGAGGTCGAGCTGCTCGCGGATGTAGTGCTTCCCGTCGCCGGTCTCCATGATGGCGGTGGTCTTGGCGCCGCCGCCGGTGATGACCCGGCCGCCGGCGGAGAAGTCGACACGCCACGGACCCTGCCGGGCGACCCGTACGGACAGCGCGCCCGAGGTCAGGACGGCGGCCTCGTCGTCCACGGTGACCTCGATGTCGACCCGCTCCTCGTTCAGCCGGAACCTCGGGTCGCGGGGGACCTCGCCATCGAAGTGGGTGACCGTCACCCCGATGACGTCCGGCATGGGAGAGGTGTAGGTCAGGGTGAGCTGCGGGCCCTTGAGCAGGTCGCCCCGGTGCCGGATGTGCTGGGTCGGCGCGTAGACGCTGAGCGAGTCGGGCGCGGCCTGCACGTCGAGCACTTCGACGGGGTACGAGGCCCGCACGCCGTCCTGCAGCATCCAGTAGCCGTTGGTGAATCTCAAAGGTGGTCCTTCTCTTACTTGACGGCACCGACGGTGATGCCGCGGCTGAGAGTGCGCTGGAAGATCAGGAAGAAGACGACCGCCGGGATGATGCCGAGCAGGGCCGACGCGCTCGTCATGGTGGCGTCCATCATCTTCTGGCCCTGGAGCACGCCGAGCGCGACCGGCACCGTCTGGTTCTCGTTGGAGATCAGGAAGATCATCGGGAGGAAGAACTCGTTCCACGTCCAGATGAAGAAGAAGACGAACAGCACGCCGAGGGTCGGCCGGCTGATCGGGACGACGACGCGCCACAGGATGCGGAACCGGCCCGCGCCGTCCATCCGCGCCGCCTCGAGGATCTCGCGCGGGAACGTCGACAGCACCGACGACAGCAGGTAGGTACCGAACGCCGTCTGGATCGCGGTCAGGATGATGATCACGCTGAGCCGCGTGTCGTACAGGCCGACTTTCTTCGACAGGAAGTACAGCGGGTAGACCAGCACCTCCTGCGGCATCGTGTTGGCCAGCAGGAACAGCACGAGGATCCACACCCGGCCCTTGATCCGGCCGATGCCGAGGGCGTAGGAGTTCAGCACCGCGAGGATCACCGCGAGGATCGCGACCGAGCCGCTGATGATCAGGCTGTTGACGAGCTTGGCGCCGAAGTCGACGCGCTCCCAGAAGTCCTTGATGCCCTGCAGGTAGAGGCCCTTGGGCATGGCGAGCGGCCCGTTACTGGAGTACTCCGCCGGGGTCTTGAAAGCGTTGAACGTGATGATGACGAACGGCAGCAGCATCACCACGGCGAGCACCGCGAGCGACGCGAGCACCGCCCAGGCCCCCGGAGTGCGCCGGTGCGCGGCGGGCGTTCCCCGTTTCACACTGACAGTGGTCATGAGTCCTCCTTCGTCGGCCTCATGACCAAGGTGCTCTGCCTACCGGCTCCCTCGCTTCGCTCGGTCACGTGTCGGCCCCCTCGGCCTTGTTCTGGCGGCTGATCAGCACCGCCATGACCACGATGATGATGAGCGTCAGCACGGTCGCGATCGCGGCGCCGTAGCCGACCTGGGTCTTCTCGAAGAAGTTCTGGTACGAGTAGTAGGCGGGGACGTTCGTCGCGCCGCCGGGGCCGCCCTTCGTCAGGATGTAGATCTTGTCGAAGCTCTTGATCGCGGCGACCGTGCAGGTCAGCAGCACCACGTAGATCTCCGGGCGGATCTGCGGGATCGTGATGTGCCAGAACCGCCGCCACCACGACGCGCCGTCGATCTCCGCCGCCTCGTACAGGGAGGGGTCGACCCGCTGCAGGCCCGCCATGAACACGACGAGCGGGAAGCCGATCTGCACCCAGACCATCACCCCCATCACGGTGTAGAGCGCGAGCTTCGGGTCGCCCAGCCAGTCCTCCTGGAGCGACTTCAGCCCGATCGCCTTGAGGACCGCGTTGAGCGCGCCGTTGTCGGGCGCGAGGATCCAGGCCCACACGATCCCGGCCACCGCGAACGGCAGCACCTGCGGCAGGTAGATGCAGGCGCGCAGGATCGCGGCCGTGCGCGGGCCGAACCGCTTGGCGATGAAGTCGAACAGCGCGGCCGCCAGAATCAGGCCGATGACCAGCGGGATGATCGCCATGGCGATGACGAGCGCGACGTTGTGCCCGAAGGAGGCCCAGAAGGCGCCGTCGGACAGCAGCTTGGTGTAGTTGTCCAGCCCGACCCACTCCGGCGAGCCGATGCCGTCCCACTTCGTCAGGCTGAAGCCGATGTTCATCACGAACGGCACCAGGATGACGGCGACGAACAGCACCGTGCTGGGGATCAGGTAGACGGAGTAGGACAGGCCGCGGCGCGGCCGGCCGGCGGGTTTGGACACCGCCTTCGCGGGCGGCGCGCTCAGGGTTTGAGTCATCGTGTGTCTCCGGTGCGAGGGGCGGGCGGCCGGGCCTGCCCTGGGGCGGCCCTGGGCCGGCCCGCACCCCGCGGTCGGCGGTGTCGCTAGTGGCCGATGTTCGAGAGGTTCTCGTTGTACGGCTTGGCGAAGCCGTCCAGGACCGAGCTCGGCGACGCGGAGCCGTTGATCAGCTTCTGCGTCCCGGCCACGAGCACGTCGTAGTAGCCCGGCGCGGGCCAGTCCGGGTAGAAGCCCAGCGCGTCGTTGTTCGCCAGGGTCTGGTAGTTCTCGATGAGCTTCTTGTTCTTCGGGTCCTTCACCCCGGCGGGGTCGCCCGCGACCGGCACGCCGCCGTTGTCGGCGAGGAGGTTCTGGATCTCCTTCTGCATCGTGATGTTGATGAAGTCATAGGCGAGGTCCTTGTTCTTCGACCCCTTCGGGACGACCCACAGGTTGCCGCTCGACCCGAGCGTCAGCTTGGTGTCCGGCCAGAGGAACGTGTCCCACTGGAAGTTCTTGATCTCCTTCTCGAAGCGGCCGTACCACCAGCTGCCGGAGAAGAACATCGGGAACTTGCCGCTCATGAAGGACGTGCCGGCGTCCTCGGCCTTGACGCCGGAGGAGTTCTTGGCGATGTAGCCCTTCTTCACCCAGTCGGCGAAGGTGTTCGCGGCGTACGTCCACGCCTGGTCGTGGAAGTCGACCTTGCCGGTGTAGCGCTCGAACCGGTCGACCCACGGCCGGTCCGCCTTGCTCAGCGCGAGCTGGTAGAGGTACTGCTGCGCCGGGTACTCCGCGCCCGCGTTGGACAGCGGCGTGACGCCCTTGCTCACGAACGTGTCCATCGCCTTGGTGAACTCGTCGAAGTTCGTGGGCACCTTGATGCCGTATTTGTCGAACATCGCCTTGTTGTAATAAACCTGCAGGTATTCGGCGTAGTTCGGGACGCCGTACCACTTGTCGCCGCCCATGACGCCCTTGGCGTCGTACTTCGCGGTCTCGGCGACGCTCGGCGGGAGCAGCTTGTCCCAGCCGCGCCTGGTCACCTCGGCGGTCATGTCGGTGAGCAGGCCCTGCTTGGACAGCAGACCGGCCGTCGCGTTGCCCTTGTTGTACTCCAGGATGTCCGGGGCGTCCTTGGAGTTCATGACCATGGGCGCCGTCTTCTGGATCTGTTCGAAGCCCTTCTCCTCGAACTTCACCTTGACGCCCGGGTGGGCGGCCTCGAACTCCTTGATGGCCTGGTTCCACGCGATCCCCATGGCGCTGTCCTGGGTCTCGTAGTGCCACAGTTTCAGCTCTTTCGACGAAGAGCCGCCGCCACCGCCACCGCCGCCGCACGCGGACAGGGCCAGCGCTCCCACGGCCAGGGCCGCGAGCGCCTTTGTCGCCTTGAACATCGGGGATCCTCCAGGGGGGTGAAAAAGTGTCGAAGCGCTTCGACGAGTGCCGAAAAAAGGAGTCGTGGAATTCGTCAGGCCGCCGGTGTGCTGGACCGGACGACGAGGCGGGAGGGGAGCAGGGTGGCACCGGGCGGCTGGTGGCCGTCCAGCTTCTCCATGAGCAGGGCGACCGCCTGGCGGCCGAGTTCCTCGGCGGGGATGGAGATCGAGGTGAGGTCGAGCCGCTCCGCGAGGTCGTCGGGAGCGATGGCGATGAACGAGAGGTCGTCGGGGATGTGGCGCCCGGTCGCGCGGAACGCCGAGAGCAGCGGTTCGACCGCGGGCTCGTTGTGGACCGCGACGCCGGTCAGGCCCGGATGGTCCCGCAGCAGGTCGTCGGCGGCCTCCCGGGCGTGGTCCGGGTCGCAGGGCCGGACGACCGCGTGGACGCCGCGTTCGGCGGCGGCCCGCTGGAAGCCGGCCTTCGTGCGCTCGGCGAAGCCGGTGCCGCGTTCGTACACCGCGGGCGGCGCGCCGACCAGCGCGATCTCGCGGTGCCCGAGGTCGGCCAAGTGCTCGGCGCACGCCGCGCCGGCCGCCTCGAAGTCCCAGTCGATGCAGGTCAGCCCGGTCGGGTCCGCGGGGAACCCGATCAGCACCGACGGCCGGTCCAGCGAGCGCAGCACCGGCAGCCGTACGTCGTGCAACTCGACGTCCATCACGAGGAGCGCGTCGACGAGGGCGGAGCCGGCCACCCGCTCGAGGCCGTCGACGCCCTCGTCCTGGGTCAGCAGCAGGACGTCGTGATCGTACGTGCGGGCGCTGGTCACGGCCCCGATGACCATCTGCATCACGATCGGCACGTGGATGCCGGAGCGGAGCGGGACGACGAGCGCGATGACGTTGGAACGGTTGCTGGCCAGTGCGCGGGCACCCGCGTGCGGGCGGTAGCCCAGGGCCCGGATACTGTCCATGACCCGGCGGCGCGTCTGGTCCGAGATGGACCGCTTGCCGCTCAGCACGTACGACACCGTGCTGGGGGAGACGCCGGCGTGGCGGGCCACGTCAGAGATCTTTACCAAGGTCCGCTCCTGTCGAAGCGCTTCGATTGCCGGAATGTTAAGCCTGTCGCATGAGTGGCGCAATGGGCCGTTACGAGAACGCAACCGGAATCTGGGAGCGCTCCCACGCTCCACATCGTCGTCGGTCGGATCGAAGTGGCCGGTCAGCGGCCTGTTCGACGCCGATTGGCGAGTTCCCGTTGGAACCTGTCACTTACGCCACTGGGAGCCGCCGCGCCGTCCGCGTACCCATGGAGCATGGAGTTTCTGCCCTACATCGCGCCGATCGGCGTCGGTCTCGCCTACGCGCTGCTGATGTCCCTCATCCGGGAACCGCACCGGCGGCGCGTCAACGCCCTCATGATCGCCGGCGCCGGCGCCGCCTACCTCAGCGGCGGCGGCATGGGCGGCTGGGAGTTCGCCTTCACCGGGCTGGTCACCTACGTCGCCTTCCGCGGCCTGGATTCGTGGCGGTGGATCGGCGTCGGCTGGCTGCTGCACACCGCCTGGGACGTCGTCCACCACCTCAAGGGCCATCCCATCATCCCCTTCGCCCACGGTTCGTCCATGGGATGCGCCATCTGCGACCCCGTCATCGCCCTGTGGTGCTTCGCCGGTGGCCGGTCACCGCGCGAGCTGTTCCGCCGTACGAGGCTTCGGGAGCGGACGGCCTGACGCGCGGACGCCCGGGACGCGACGCGTCCCGGGCGCCTGGGCGGGTCAGCGCCAACTGTCGTTGATCGTGGCGGTGCCGCCGGACCCGGTGGTGTACGACCGGTTGGGATCGGACTCCCAGGTGACCGAGCCGTCCGGGTTCTTCTTGAGGTACTTGTACTGGAAGGTGGTGTTCGCCGGCAGGGACACGGCGGCGGACCAGGTCGGGTAGCCCGCGGACGACAGCGCGACGGCGCTGCCCGGCGCCCAGTTCCCCAGCGCGGGGATCGAGCCGACGACGAAGACGTTCTGCCCGTAGTAGGTCGTCGCGTACTCGTTGAACGTCACCTGGACGACGCCGGTGCCACCGCCGCCGGTCCCGGTGGCCGCGACGTCGATCGCCACCGCGCCGCCCGGGCTCACCGAGAACGTCGCGTTGCCGGAGCCGTCGACCGTGACCGCCGTGCCGGTGCACTTCCCGGCGGGGGCGGCGGGGCGTAGCCAAGGGGGTGAAACGCCCACGCCGCCGCCGATGACGTCGCAGTACGTCCCGGCGGGCAGGCCGGTGGCGAACGTACGGCTCAGCGTGCCGCCGGAGTTGTTGATCGCGACGTAGCCCTTCGCGCCGCGGCCGAAGGCGATCTCGTTGGAACCGTCGGACCACCAGTTCGCGACGGACGTGCCCTTCACGGCGTTGTGCCAGCCGACCATGCCGCCCAGCGTGCGGTCGAGGCAGCCCTGCCAGCCGCTCGCGCAGTCGGTGTTCGTCACGTACCCGTTGCCGTCCGCGGGCGGGGAGTCGTCGGTGCCGCTGAAGTCGAAGCCGGAGTAGACCTGCGGGGTGCCGAAGGGCCAGGCCAGCGAGAAGATCGTGGCCAGCCGGTACTTGGTGCCGTCCTTGTAGGACAGCGTGCTGCCGTTCCGCTCGGTGTCGTGGTTGGCGACGAAGACGACCGACTTGGCGCTCGGCTCCATGCCCCACGACTGCCCGAAGCTCTGCAGGTTGGCGATGCCGCCGTTGAACTGCTCCTTGAGCTTCTGGCCGTAGGTGAACTCCAGCAGGTCGCCGGTGCCCTCGAAGGCGCTGGGCGCGAGGCTGCCGCCGCTGCCGGGCATGACCTCCTGGTAGATGTACGCGGACCTGGTCAGTTTCGCCTCGATGGCCGCCAGGTCGGTCGCGCCGATGTGCTTGGCCGCGTCGACCCGGAACCCGTCCACTCCGAGGGACAGCAGGTCATTGAGGTAGCCGGCGATCTTGCCGCGCACGTAGTCGGACTCGGTGCGCAGGTCCGACAGGCTGCTCAGCTCGCACTTGGTGACCTCGGTGAAGTCGTTCCAGTTGTGGATCTGGTCGTCGGACTCCGGGCAGTCGGACGGGTAGTTGTGGAAGTCGGCCGAGGAGTAGATGCCCGGGTAGGCGTACTTGGTGAAGCTCTTGCCGCCGTAGCTCGTGCTGCCCTGGCCGGTCATGTGGTTGATGACCGCGTCGGCGTACACCTTGACGCCCGCGGCGTGGCAGGCCGACACCATGGCGGCGAACTGCGACCGGGTGCCCATGCGGCTGTTCACGTCGTAGTCGGCGGGCTGGTAGACCTCCCACCACGGGTGGCCGCTGCGGGTGAGGGAGTCCTCGGGCGGGGCGACCTGGACGGCGCCGTACCCCTTCGGGCCGAGCGCGTTCGTGCACTCGGAGGCGACGGAGTTCCAGTTCCACTCGAAGAGGTTGGCGATGACGTCGTGGTCGCCGGCGGGCGACGCCTCGGCGGGCGCGGTGCCGGCCAGGGGCGTGAGCGTGGCCGCCAGCGCGACGGCCAGCGCGGGCAGCAGGCGTTTCAGCATGCGGGGCCTCCTGGGTGAGGAGAGTGGGCGGGGTCCCCCGAGGGTCTGGCGGCCGCTGTGTTTCCGCTGTGTTGCCGCGACGGTAACCCGTGCGCCGGTTGCTGGCAAGACTTTGCTGCAAGCTTGCGAAAGGATGTGGCAACGAGCCAGATCCGGTCCGTTCCGTCCGGCGGTACATTCGTGCGTGTGAGCATGCGCCTGGCGGACATCGCCGCCCAAGCCGGAGTGAGCGAGGCGACCGTGAGCCGGGTGCTCAACGGCAGGCAGGGCGTCGCGCCGGCCACGCGGCAGGCGGTCATCGACGCGCTCGACGTCCTCGGGTACGAACGCCCCGTCCGCCTCCGGCCGCCGCGCAGCGGGCTGATCGGCCTGATCGTCGCCGAGTTGGACAACCCCATCTTTCCCGCGTTCGCGCAGGTCATCGAGAACACCCTGGCCGTGCACGGCTACACCGCGGTGCTGGGCGCGCTGGCGCCCGGTGGCATCAACGAGGACGACTACACCGACCTCCTGCTCGAACGCGGCGTCTCCGGGATCGTCTTCGTCTCCGGGCTGCACGCCGACTCGCAGGCCGACCATGGCCGCTACAAGCGCCTCACGGACCGCGGGCTGCCGATCGTGCTGATCAACGGCTACGCCGAGGGGGTCGACGCGACGTTCGTCTCCAGCGACGAGGTCGGCGCGATGGAGCTGGCCGTGGCCCACCTGGCGCACCTGGGACACCGGCGCATCGGGCTGGCCGTCGGGCAGGAGCGGTTCGTGCCGGTCATCCGCAAGACCGAGGGCTACCGGAGGGGGATGGCCGAGCACCTCGGAGTCGCCGAGGTGGACGACTGGATCGTCAACACCATCTTCACCGTCGAGGGCGGCGAGGCCGCGGCGAAGCGGCTGCTCGACCAGGGGTGCACGGCGATCTGCTGCGGCAGCGACATGATGGCGATCGGGGCGATCCGGGCGGTCCGGCAGCGCGGCCTGCGCGTGCCTGAGGACGTCTCCGTCATCGGCTTCGACGACTCCCCGCTGATGGCCTACGTCGACCCGCCGCTGACCACGGTCCGCCAGCCGGTCCGCGAGATGGCCCTGGTCGCGGTGCGCAGCCTCCTCGACGAGATCCAGGGCGTCGGCGCGCCGCACACCGAGCTGGTCTTCCGGCCCGAGCTGGTCGTCCGCGGCTCCACCGGACCGCTCGGCGCGGCCGACCGGTGATTGCGGCAACTTCCCGCAAGAAACCGCGCCGGGTCAGTCCAGGCCCTGTTCGAGCGCGTAGCGCACGAGCTGGGCCTTGTTGTGCAGTTGCAGCTTGGTCAGCGTGTTCTGCACGTGGTTCTGCACCGTGCGGTGCGACAGCACGAGCCGTTCGGCGATCTCGCGGTAGGTCAGACCCTTGGCGACGAGCCGCAGCACCTCGGTCTCCCGGTTCGTCAGCCGGGGCGTCTCCTTCTCCGGCGCGGCGACCAGCCTGCGGTACTCCCCGAGGACGAGGCCGGCCAGCCCGGGGGTGAACACCGCCTGGCCGACCGCCGCCGCGCGCACCGCCGCGACCACCTCGTCGAGGGACGCCGACTTGGTCAGGTAGCCGGTGGCGCCCGCCGTGACCGCGTCGAGGACGTCCTGGCGCTCCCCGCTCGCCGACAGGACCAGCACGCGGACGGACGGGTCCGCCGCCAGCAGCCGCCGGGTCACCTCCGCGCCCCCGAGGTCCGGCAGGTGCAGGTCGAGCAGGACGACCTGCGGCCGGGTGGCCTTCGCGACCCGCAGCGCCTGCGCGCCGTCGCCGGCCGTGCCCACGACCGGGAGGCCGGCCGCCGTCAGCCGCTCCGCGATGCCGTCGCGCCAGATCGGATGGTCATCGACCACGAGCAGGCGGGGCGGACCGTCAGCGTCCATGGCGTGCGACCTCGTTCCTCGGTACCCGTAGCTCGACCTCGGTTCCCCGGCCGGGCGCCGACGTCACGGCCGCCTCCCCGCCGAGCTCGCCGACGCGGCCGACGATCGACTGCGCGACGCCGAGCCGTCCGGCCTCGGCCGCCTGTTCCAGGCGGCCGGCCGCGAACCCCACCCCGTCGTCCCGGACGCTCACCGCGACGGCCTCGCCCTCGTCGTCGAGCAGCACCCAGGCCCGCGCGTCCGGCCCCGCGTGGCGGCGGACGTTGTCGAGCGCCTCGCCGGTCGCGGCGGCCAGGGCCCGGGCCGCCGCCTCGGGCAGCAGCACCTCCTGCGCGGGGCAGGAGACGGTGACCCGGTCGCCGGCCAGGGGTTCCAGCAGCGTCCGCACGTCGAGCCGGCCGTCCGGGGCCGGGGTCGGCGGAAGGGCGATCAGCGACCGGAGCGCCGTCTCCTGCTCGCCGGCGAGCCGGCCCAGCTCGGCGGCCTCACCTCCCAGCTCCCGGCCGCGCGCGCTGACCAGCGCCAGGACCTGCAGCACCGAGTCGTGGATGTCCCGCGCGATGCGCTGCCGCTCGGCGGTCGCCGCCTCCCGCCGGGCCGCGCGATCGAGGGCGGCCTCCGCGCGCAGCACGAGCCGTACGACGTGACCGCCGACCGCGCCGGCGATGAACAACAGCACGATGCCGTTGAACGTGTTGCGCGGCAGCGCCTGGCGTTCGAGCAGGTCGGCGACCGACAGGACGGCCGCCCCCGCGCACCCCGCCCACGGGCCGCCGGCGACGGCGCAGGCCAGCACGGAGCCCGCGGCCCAGCACAGGGGCAGCGTCCCGGCGCCGTGGTCGATGCGGGCGGCCGTGTCGACCAGCCGGGTGGCGAGGACCAGGGCCGCGGCGACCGCGACGTCGGCGCCGACGAGCCAGGGCCGGCGTGCCGACGCCCGGGAGTACGCCGCCGTGGCCAGCACGGACCACGCCGCCATCACGGCGAGCACGGCCAGGCCGCCGGTGGGATGCGCGTACCGCGGGTGGTCGCGCACGATGATGACCGCGGCGTAGAGGAGGGCGATGAACCGGTAGACCCCGACCGCCCGCCACATCTGCTCGACCACGACTGCGACATTACGGGCTAACGGCCTGAATCGCCTCCGGCTGGACTCTCCCACTGCGGGAGAGCCCATGCTGATGCGGGTGAACGAGGGATACCTGCCGATCGGGCGGTTCGCCCGGCTGTGCCGGCTGAGCGTCAAGCAACTGCGGAACTACGACGACCTGGGGCTGCTGGTCCCGGCCCACGTCGACCCGGACACCGGATACCGGTACTACCGGCCGGACCAGGCCCGGGACGCCCTCGTCATCGGCCTGCTGCGCTCCCTCGACGTGCCGCTCCCGGCGATCGGCCGGGTGCTGACCGCCGGGACCGGCGCGCTGGGCGGCGTACGGGACGCGATGGAGGCGGACCTGGCGCGCCGGCGGCGGAACCTCGCGGCGCTGGAGCGCATCCTCGCCGACGGGCTGCCCCGCCCCGACGTCAGCCTGGTCCGCGAACCGGCCCGCCGCGTCGCGGCCGTCCGCGACGTCGCGCCACCGGACGGCATCGGCGCCGTGACGTCCGCGTGCGTCGCGCGCCTCATGGACGCGTGCGCGGCGGCCGGGGTCGTCCGGGCGCCGATCGGACTGTTCCCGCTGGACCTGACCTCCGAGGTCCTGGTCACGGTCGGCGTCGAGACGGACACGGCCGTGCCGGGCACCGCGCCGGACGTCCTGCGCGGCGGGCTGTTCGCGTCCGCGACCCACGTCGGGCCGTACGACCAGATCGGTCTGACCGCGCACGCGCTGCTGGCCTGGGCGGGCGACCGGGGGCACACCCCCGCCGGGGCGCTGCGCGAGGTCTACGTCTCCGATCCCGCGAGCACGCCACCGGAGCGGCTCGTGACCCACCTGATGATCGAAGTGAAGGAGTCCGAATGACGAACCTCTACTCCGCCGCCGACGAGCCCGAGCTCGTCGAGTTCGGCCCGGCCCGTGGCCTGGGCGTCGTCGGCCAGGGCGAGCCCGGCGGCGCCGCGTACGGCACGTGCGTCGGAGCGCTGTACGCCGTCGCGGGCGGCCTGTGCGGCGTGGCCGCCCGGAACGGGCGGGCGTTCGACCTGCCGCCGCTCGAGGGCCGGTGGTGGGTCGAGGACGAGCGGTCGCCGTTCGACGTGCCACGGGAGGAGTGGCACTGGCAGCTGTTCCTCCGGCTGCCCGCCACGGTGGAGGACGCCTGGTACGACGAGGCGCGCGAGGCCGCGCCGCACCCGGCCGCCGCGCGGGTGCAACTCGTCACCTACACCGAGGGACGCTGCGTCCAGGTGCTGCACCGGGGGCCCTACGCCGACGAGCCGCGCACCCTCGCGCGGATGGACGCCTACATGAGGGAGACGGGGATGGTCCCGAACGGCCTGCACCACGAGGTGTACCTGTCCGACGTGCGGGAGACCGACCCGGAGAAGACGCGCACGATCCTGCGGATGCCGGTCCGTCCGGCCGTCTAGTCTCGCCGTGTGACGCAGACTCCTGACGAGCCCCGGCGGTTGCGACTCGACGTGACGCTGTCCGGTCCGCCGGCACCGGTGGACGGGTCCTTCCGCACGCCGACGCGGGAGGACCTGCCGCTCCTCGGCGCCCTCATGTGGGACGCCTATCGCGGCACCCCGGACGAGCGGGACGCCGGCGACGGCGTCGCGTCGGCCGTGGCGGAGATCCGGCTGACCTTCGACGGGGAGTACGGCCCCTTCCTGCCCGAGGCGTCGTTCGTCGCGGAGGAGGACGGCCGCCCCGTCGCGGCCGCGCTGGTGACGGTGTGGCGGGGGACACCGCTGCTGGCGTTCGTGTTCACCGCCTCGTCGCACACCGGCCGCGGCCTGGCCCGGCGGCTCATCCGCGCGACGATGGGAGCGCTGGCGGAGCACGGGTACGACCGGCTCTCGCTCGCCGTGACCGAGGGCAACACGCGCGCCCGCGCCCTCTACGAGTCGATGGGTTTCGTCCAGGTCCCCGCCTGAGATCCTTCCCGGGTCGGGTCAGTCGCGTGTTCGGTACACCCCGCCGGCGAACGGCAGCGCGCCGCCGGTCTCCCGTTCGTCGGGCGGTGTGAGCCCGGCGGCCGCGGCCCACGCGTCGACCAGACCGGCCGGCCAGGACGCCCGCTCGCCGGGGAGGACGACGACCACGCCGCCGGGCGCCACCGCCCGGCCGAGTTCGCGGACGGTGTGGCGCGGGAACGCGAAGGTCTTCGGATCGAGGCGGCAGACGAGCACGGGGAGGCTCGCGGCGGAGAAGGGCAGGTCGATGTCGATCTCGCCGACGCCGACCGGCGGGACGCTCCCGCCCGCCCGGCGCGCGGCCCGCCGCAGGGCGCGGGCGTCGCGTCGGCGCGGCACGGACACCTCGACCGGCACCCCGTCGGCGATCAGCCGGGCGGCCAGGTCGTGCAGGCCGGGCCCGACGAGCCGTACCGGCGCGGTGCGCCGCGCGGCCGCCCCGGCGAGGAGCGTGCCCAGGGTCGCGTCGTCGAGCGGGGCGTGGCCGCAGGCGGCGGAGGTCGGCGTGCTCATCGGGGCGCCGTTCGGCCGGTGCCCGCGACTGCGGACGCGGTGGGGCGGGGCTGGGTCACCGGAGTCCTCCCACGGTTTATCTGTATTCTGCAGTTATCGTAACCTACCCCTCTAACCAGGCATTATTCGGGGCATGAACGACATTGACGTAGCGATCGTGGGGCTCGGCCTGGCGGGATCCGCCACCGCCTGGGCGCTGAGCCGACGAGGCCGGAGCGTGGCCGCCTTCGAGGCGTACGGGCCGGGCCACCGGCGCGGCAGCTCACACGGTCGCGCCCGGATCTTCCGCCGCGCCTACCTGGACCCGCTGTACGTCGAGCTGACCGGCCGCGCCGGGCGGCTCTGGGAAGAGTTGAGCGACGAGGCGGGGGAACCCCTCCTGACCCGGACCGGCGGCGTCGACCACGGCCCCGGCCGGGAGCCGTCGCACATGGCCGACCTGCTCCGGAGCCACGGCGTCGCCGCCGAACTGCTCGATCCCGCCGAGGCCGCCGACCGCTGGCCCGGCATCCGCTTCACCGGCCCCGTGGTCTTCGACCCGGAGGGCGGGGTCCTCGACCCGGAGGCGTCGATGGCCGCCATGGTCCGGCTCGCCGCCGAGGCCGGCGCGCACCTCGCGTACGACACCCCGGTCCGCGCTCTGGAGCCGGACTCCACCGGCGTCCTCCTCCACACCGATCAGGAACCCTGGCACGCCCGTACGGTCGTGGTCGCGGCGGGCGGCTGGACCGGCCCGCTGCTCGGCGGCCTGGTCCCGCTCCCGCCGCTGACCGTGACCCAGCAGCAGGTCTTCTTCTTCGAGACGAGGGACCCCGGGCCCTGGCCGACCATCGTGCACGGCGAGACGTCCCTCGACGTGTACGCGCTGCCGGAGGGCCCGTACGTCAAGTTCGGCGAGCACGTGGGCGGCGCGGTGACGACCGCGGCCGGCCGGGACTCCATCGTGGACCCGGCCGCCCGCGAACGCGCGATCGAGTACGCCCGGACCTGGCTGCCGGGCGTGGACCCGGAGCCGCGCTCGGAGCTGACCTGTCTCTACACGTCGACGCCCGACGAGGACTTCGTGCTGGACCGGAGAGGGCCGTTCGTAGTCTGCTCCGCCTGCTCCGGGCACGGTGCGAAGTTCACCCCGCTGATCGGCGAGCTGACCGCCGACCTCGTCGACGGCCACCCGCCGATCCCCAGATTCGCCCTACGGTGAGGTGGTGAGCGCCCGCGCGACGGTCAGGCTGTCCTCGTACACGTGGTAGCGGGTGATCAGGCCGTCCTCGACCGTGAGACGGACCGCGCAGAGCACGGTGTACGGCTCGCCGGTCGCCCTGACCGTCTGCCGGATCTCCACGAGGACCACCGCGTCCGCCCCGTCGACGAGGACCTCGGGGGCCGAGGCTCCGTGCCCCTCCGGGACGTGGAACTCCTGGATGGTACGGAAGTGGTCGGCGACGTCGGCGCGCGTCGAGCGGGGCCGGATCCAGGGCACGGCCGGGTGGCCCTCGGCGGGCCAGTCGAGCCGCCAGCCGACCTTCTCGGCGAACACCTCGAGCTGCGGCGGCGCATGGCGGAGACCGCCGCCGCACTGCACGCACTGTACGGGCCGGGAGCCGGGCGTAATGCTCGGTAAAGCCGCCGGGATGGGGCCCCTTACCGGGACAAACCGTCGGCAGTGCGAACCGTCACCGAGACTTCCGCCCGGCCCATCCACGCCGTGGGGCCATCGGCCGGATCGATCAGCCACGTTGACGTCGGCGTGGACCCACCAAGACCGGCAAACCGGTCAACGCGCCGTCAACGACGGCGGCAATGTGACCGTGACGGCGGCGAAGTCCCGCGCGGTCGGCCGTGAGGGAGTGGTGAGTCGGCCAACCCGCACATCCGAGGGCTGATCACTGGCGTCCGCTGCGCTCTAACGGCAGCGAACGCCAGTGGAAGTGCTCGGGAGCTTCAGCGGGCACCCGTGAACGGTGTCGCTACCGGGCCCCGCACGTCCGGGGCGACGCGGAAGATGCGGCCGGCGTCCGGCTCGGCCTCCCGCTGGTCCGGAGACAGGCCCTGCTGCGACGTCGTGATGAACAACGTCGAACGGTCGGTGCCGCCGAAGCAGCAGCTCGAGACGTTCGTCACCGGCAGGCGCACCGTGGCGACCAGCTCCCCGGACGGCGCGTAGCGGTGCACCGCGCCGCCGCCCCACAGCGCCACCCACAGGAAGCCCTCGTCGTCAACGGTCATGCCATCCGGGTGGCCGCCCTCGACCTCCGTGAACGGCCGCCGGTTCGTCGCCGCGCCGGTCTCCAGGTCGTAGTCGAAGGCGTCCACCCGATCGGTCGGGGTGTCGATGTAGTACATGGTGCGGTGGTCGGGGCTCCAGCCGAGGCCGTTGGAGATGGTGACCCCTTCGAGCACCGTGCGGATCGAGCCGTCGAAGACGAACAGCGAGCCCGCGCCGGACGTCTCGTCGAACGCCATCGTGCCGGCCCAGAACCGCCCCGCCGGGTCGCACTTGCCGTCGTTCATCCGGATGGTGGCGGAGTCGGCCAGGTCACCGGTCAACGCCGTCGCCCTGCCGTCCTCGTCCAGTTCCATGAAACAGGTGCCCGCGGCGATGATCCACCCGCTAACCACCCGCGGCACGGCGGCGCCGATGGGACGGTCGACCTCCAGCGAACGCGGGTCGGTCAGCGTCTTGCCGTCGTAGCCGGCCAGCCACAGTCGCCCGGCCATGATGTCCACCCAGCCGAGCCGGTCGCCGTACCAGAACGGCCCCTCGGCGTGCTCGACCTTGACCGGCGAACAGGGTTCCGCGGTGAGTTCCATGCCTCGGCTCCAACCGTGATGCGTGATCAGCGTCATCCTTCCACTACCCGCTCCGGAGCCGGAGAGCGTCCGGGGCCTATCGTCTTCGTTCGTGACGGTGGAGAAGGGGCTGTGGGCGGGCCTGGTGCTGGACGCGCTGGTCGGGGATCCGCGGCGGGGACATCCGGTGGCGGGGTTCGGGCGGGTCGCGAGCATGCTGGAGGGGCGCCTGTACCGGGACTCGGTGGCGCGTGGCGCGGTGTTCACGGCCGCCTGTGTGCTCGGGGCGGCCGGTGCCGGTGCCGTCGTGGACGCCGTCGGGCGGCGTGCCGCCGCGCGGACGGTGCTCACCGGCGCCGCGACGTGGGCGGTGGTCGGGGGGACGTCGCTCGGGCGGGAGGGCCTGGCGATGGCGGCCGCTCTGGAGGCCGGGGACGTCGAGGCGGCGCGGTGGCGGCTGCCGCACCTGTGCGGGCGCGATCCGAGTGAACTCGACGCCAAGGAGCTCGCGCGGGCCACGGTCGAGTCGATCGCCGAGAACACCTCCGACGCGGCCGTCGCGCCGCTGTTCTGGGGCGCGGTCCTCGGCGTGCCGGGGCTGTTCGCGTACCGGGCGGTGAACACGCTGGACGCGATGGTGGGGCACCGCAGCCCCCGGTACCTCAGGTTCGGGCGGGTCGCCGCGCGGCTGGACGACGCGGCGAACTGGGTGCCCGCCCGGTTGACCGGGCTGCTCACGGCGGCCTGCGCCCCGCTCGTCGGCGGCTCGCCGCGCGCCTCGTACGCGATCCTCCGCCGTGACGGCGCGGCGCACCCGAGCCCGAACGCCGGGCGGTGCGAGGCGGCATTCGCCGGGGCGCTCGGCGTCCGGCTCGGCGGCGTCAACGTGTACGGGAACCGCGTCGAGCACCGGCCCGAACTCGGCGACGGCCGCGCCGCCGAGCTCGCGGACATCCGGCGCGCCGTCCGCCTGTCCCGTGCGGTCACGGTGGCCTCGGCCGCCGTCACGATCGGTGCCCGCGCCGCCGTCAGGGCCTGGTCGCGGAGGCGGCGTCCCTGATGGCGGCGAGCCGTGCGGCGTGCCCCGGCAGGTGCTCCTCCGCGCGCATCCGGACGATCCGTCCCCACGGCATCCGCTCGTCGGCGACCTGGCGGCCCGCGCGGTCGAAGACGTGGAGGTCGACCGGCCCTTCGGCCGTCTCCGCCGGGATCCGCCGGACCAGGCCGACGAAGGCCGCGCCGTTGCGCCGCACCAGCGCGACCCGTTCGGCGTGCGACGTCCGGGCGATCAGGCCGGCGATGACGGTCTCGTCCATGGCGGTCCGGTTGTCGACCGTGACCGGCTCACCGGCGAGCAGCCGCTCGGCCGCGGTGGCGAGCATCTCGTCGCTCAGCGCGACGTGTGCGAGCGTCCAGTCGACGTCCGCTCGCCGCGCGGCGGGCAGGGCGGCCTCGCCGATCGCCGAGGCCGCGGCGGTGAGGTCGCGGTAGGCCCGGCCGAGATGAGTGGTGTCCATCGTCGGGTTCCTTTCTGCGGTTCAGTCGGTGGAGGGCGGGATCGGGCGCGTGTTCCGGCGGCGCCGGACGGTCAGCGCGGCCAGTAGCAGTACGCACAGGGCGGCGGCCGCGTACGCGAACTCCTGTACGGCGGTCAGGAGGCCGGTCACGGTGGCGAGGAAGCCGACGCCGATCACCGGGGCGCCGACGCCGAGGTAGACGATGACGAAGAAGCCGGCCGCGACCTCGGCCCGGCGGTCGGCGGGCGCCGCGCCGTTGACCTCGGTGAGGGAGCCCAGGAACACCAGGCCCTGGCCCACCCCGGCCACCACCGTCGCGGTGAGGAGCAGGAGCAGGGACGCCGCCGCGCCGGCCGCGGCGAGCCGGAGAAGCCCGGCGGCCAGCAGGGCCAGGCCGGTCGCCTGGACCGGGGCGGGCCGCCGCCCGTACGCGACGAACTGGGCGAGGGCGGAGGCGCCGAGCAGCAGGGTGGCCGACCCGCCGCTGAGGGCGAGGTTCGCGCTGCCCGACAGCGTCGTCACGTACGTCGGGACCAGCGTCAGGAACAGCCCGACGACGGCGAACGCCAGGAACGCGGTCGCGCCACCGGTGACGAACACCGGTCGCATCGCCGCCGGAATCCGTGGTCGCCGGGGCCGCCATCGGGTGGTCCGGCGCGCCGGCGGCAGCGCCGCCACCGCCACGGCCGCCACGGCCAGGAGGACGAGTTCGACGACGTAGGGGAGGACCCGGGGAGCCGGCGCGTACTGGGCCAGGAGACCCGACAGGAGCGGCCCGGAACCCAACCCGCCGGCCGACGCGACGGTCGTCACGAGGGCCGCGCGGCGGCGGTCGCCGTTCGGTTCCAGTTCCGTCAGCACGGCGCTGAGCGCTCCGGACGCCGCTCCGAGGGCCAGGCCCTGGGCGACGCGGGCGGCGTACAGCCAGGCCGTCCCGGTCGCCAGGGCGAAGAGGAGTGCCCCGACGGCCGCCACGCCCACGGCGGGGAGCAGGATCCGACGGTGGCCGACGGCGTCCGACAGCGGCCCGGCCACCAGCAGTGACGGGATGAGCGCCGCGACGTAGGCGGCGAAGATCAGCGTCACGACCAGCGGGGAGAACCCGAAGGTCCGCTGGTAGCCCCGGTACAGCGGCGTGGGCAGGTTGGTGCCCGCCAGGAGGACCAGCAGGGTGTACGCGGCGCTCCAGAACCGCAACCTGCTCGTCTGGTCGGGGGCCCGGAGCACGGCGTCGGCGGTGGTCGCTGACATCGCGGCCTCACTCCTCACAGCGCGATCTGACCAGGGACGATCAAAGATCCCTGTGACTGACTGGCGGTCAGTCAACACGAATGACCGACGTTCGGTCAACCGACTGAACTCGGGTCAGTCGTAGTAGCCTGAGCCTCGGCGGAGAGGAGATCGGCGCGATGGTGACGGGGACCCGGCGCAAGCGGGTGACGAAGAGCCCGGACGACCGCCGGGAGGACATCCTCCGGGCGGGTCAGGAGGTGTTCGGCTCGATCGGGTTCACCGCGGCCACGATCGGCGACCTCACCGACGCCGCCGAGATCGGCAAGGGCACCTTCTATCTGTACTTCGACTCCAAGGACCACCTGCTCGGCGCGCTCTGGGAGCGATACGTCGACGCGATCGTCACCACGACCCAGGACATCCTCGGCGCGGACGCCGGCTGGTGGCCGACCGTCGACCGGCTGCTCACCGCGCTCATCGAGCACGCCGTACGGAACGCCGACCTGCACCGGATCGTCTACGGCTCCGCGAACGCCACGGCGCTGGAGATCTGCAAGCGCGCCAACCAGCGCGTCATCGACCTGATCTGCGCGTACGTCACCGAGGGCGCCGAGGCCGGGGCGTTCCAGGCCCGCGACCCGGCGATGACGTTCCGCATGGTCTACCACGCGGCCGACGGCCTGCTCGACGACCTCATCGCCGCGGACACGCCGATCGACGTCGCGGAGGTGACCGCCGCCGTCCTCGAGCTGGCACACCGGGGCCTCGGCGCCTCCTGACCGATCGCGACCGGCGGCGCGGCTGCTAGCTTCGGCGACCGTGGACACGCGCAACGGGATGTTGTTGGTCGCCGGAACGACCTCGGATGCGGGCAAGAGCATCCTCACGGCGGGGATCTGCCGGTGGCTCGCCCGCCAGGGCGTCAAGGTCGCGCCGTTCAAGGCGCAGAACATGTCGCTGAACTCCATGGTCACCGCCGACGGCGCGGAGATCGGGCGGGCGCAGGCCATGCAGGCCGCCGCCGCGCGGATCGAGCCGACCGCGCACATGAACCCGGTCCTCCTCAAACCCGGCAGCGACCGGCGCAGCCAGGTGGTCGTGCTCGGCCACCCGGTCGCCGAGGTCGACGCGATGGGGTACGCCGCGCACAAGGAGCGGCTGCGCCGGGTGGTCCTCGGCAGCCTCGCCGAGCTGCGCGCCCAGTACGACGTCGTCATCTGCGAGGGCGCGGGCAGCCCCGCCGAGATCAACCTGCGCGCCGGCGACCTGGCGAACATGGGACTGGCACGCGCCGCCGGTTCCCCGGACGGGCCCGGCATGCCGGTGATCGTGGTCGGCGACATCGACCGAGGCGGGGTGTTCGCCGCGCTGTACGGGACGGTCGGCCTGCTGGAGCCCGCGGACCAGCGGCTCATCGCCGGGTTCGTCATCAACAAGTTCCGCGGCGCGCCGGAGCTGCTGGCCCCCGGCCTGGCGCAGATCACCGCGCTGACCGGTCGGCCGGTGTACGGCGTGCTGCCCTGGCTCGGCGGGCTCTGGCTGGACGTCGAGGACTCCCTCGCCCTGGACGCGCGCCCCGAGACGCGCCCGGCGGTCGCGGGGGAGACGTTGCGGGTCGCGGTCGCCCGCCTGCCCCGGATCTCGAACTTCACCGACCTCGACGCCCTGGCCGCCGAGCCCGGCGTCAGCGTGCGGTTCGCGACCACGCCCGGCGAGCTGGCCGACGCCGACCTGGTCGTGCTGCCCGGCTCCCGGGCCACCGTCTCCGACCTGGCCTGGCTGCACGAGCGCGGACTGGCCGCCGAGGTCGTACGCCGGGCGCGGGCGGGCCGGCCGGTGCTCGGAATCTGCGGCGGCTACCAGATGCTGGCCCGCGAGATCCTCGACGACATCGAGTCGATGGCCGGGCCCGTGCCGGGCCTCGGGCTGCTGCCGGTCCGCGTCGAGTTCGGGCCCGAGAAGATCCTCGGCAGGCCCGGCGGCACGGCGTACGGCGAACCGGTGCGCGCGTACGAGATCCACCACGGCGTGGCGGCGGTGGAGGGCGGGGAGCCGTTCCTCGACGGCTGCCGCGACGGGGCGGTCTGGGGCACGACCTGGCACGGCGCGCTGGAGAACGACGGCTTCCGCCGCGCGTTCCTCCGCGAGGTCGCGCAGGTGGCGGGACGCGACTTCACCCCGGCACCGGACACCGACTTCGCCGCGCTGCGGGAGGCCCAGCTCGACGCCCTCGGCGACCTGGTCGACCAGCACCTCGACACCGACGCCCTGTGGCGCCTCATCGAGAGCGGCGCGCCCGCGAACCTCCCCGTCGTCCCGCCGGCCGGGGCGACCCCATGAGCGAGCGGAGCGAGTGAATCGATGAGCGCGGCGTCTCTGGTCGTTCCTCCGATGATGGAGGGCGCATGAGTACTTTCACCCCGGGCGAGGACCGCTGGCGGGCGGGCCTCGGGACGCTGCGGCAGGTCGTCCGCCAGGAACTGGTGACCCGGCAGCTCGCCCACCACCTTCAGGACGCCGAGCCGGGGGACGTCCTGGACATCGGATGCGGCCAGGGCACGCAGGCACCGCAACCGGATCGGCGTCGACGCCCGAGCCGACCGGCTCGCCGACCTGACAGCGGCGCTGGACGAGCGCCGCATGACCCGGATCGCCTGGTACGGCGTCCGGGTCTTCACCGACACCGCCGCCGACGACGCGCCCCTCCCCGAGCCCGAGCAACTGGCTGCGCTCCTGTCCTGCGAGGAACGCGCCGGCCACACCGGCCCGTACCGGGGCGTGGCCGCCCTCCTCCACGTCATCGCCCGGCAGCACCCGGGACGATGACCGCTCGGTCGGAATAGGGGCGGAAATAGAAGAATGTCCCGGCGGTGGGGAGGGGCGCGGCCTGGAGCCGATCCCACCCCGAACCGCCGGGACATCACATGGCGTCAGCCGTCAGCTGACGAGCCTCTGCTGCCTGCGCAGGTGCTCAGTGGCGGCGCCGCGAGTCAGCGCGCGGTGCCCGCCGGTGTCTCAGCGGCGCTTCCCGCTCCGGTTCGCCGCCGCCTTGTGAAGCGACGGCGCCTTGTGGGACGGCACCTTGTTGAGCGACGGCGCCTTGTGGGACGGCGTCTTGTGGGACGGCGTCTTGTGGGCAGCCGGAGTGGTGTAGCACGGCGTGCTGTTGAGCGGCGTGCTGTGATGCGGCGTGGGCGTCGTGCAGGGGTGCACGTGGCCGTCGTTACGGCCGGCGCAGGCGGACAGGCCCAGCATGACGCTTACGGCCAGGACGGTGGGCAGGGCCCACCGGCGCATTTCGTTTCGCATTTTCGTTGTACCTCCATGCAGGCGAAGGATCGCTTTAGCCTTCGGCCTCGTACTGTCCGCGCGCCGGGGGGAACGGCCATACGGCTCGTAAGTTCCTTGGCCGTCGCGTGACTCGCGGGACGCGTTCCCGGGCGGGGCCTGCCACGCCGCCGACCGGAGGCGTCATCCCGTCTGGCGGGTCGCGGTCTCGATGACATCGAGGCCGGCCACGGCATCCTCGAGCGTGACCGGGGGTGGGCCCTCGCCGCGGACCGCCGCGGCGACGGCCGGGTAGAAGTCCTGGTAGCGGCCCGGGTCGGTCGGTTCCGGGCGGGTGTCGCCGGGGGTGCCGACCCGCCCGTACGCCTCGGGCGGCGTCACGCCGTACTCCGGGTCCTCCGGCGTGCGGCCGGCGCGGAGCTGGTCCTCCTGGACGTCCAGGCCGTGGGTGACGTACGCGGCGCGATCCCCCAGCACCCGGAAGCGCGGGCCGAGGTCCGCGCTGATCGCGCCCATCCACAGGTGGGACCGGACGCCGTTCGCGTGGGTCAGCGCGACGAACGCGTCGTCGACCGCCTCGGCGCCGGGCCGCCGTACGTCCAGCTCGGCGTGGACGGCCACGGGCGGCCCGAACAGCGTGATCGCCTGGTCGATGAGGTGCGCGCCGAGGTCGTACAGGACGCCGCCGGCGGCGGCCGGGTCGGCCGTCTCCTTCCAACCCGGCTTGATCTGCGGGCGCCAGCGCGTGAACCGCGACTCGAACCGCAGCACCCGCCCGAGCGTTCCGTCGCCGATGAGCCGGGCGGCGGTCCGGAAGTCGCCGTCCCAGCGGCGGTTGTGGAACGGCACGACCAGCGGGCCGCCGGCCAGCGACCGGGCCTCGGCGGCGGTCACCGCGACCGGCTTGTCGACGACGACGGGGAGGCCCGCGTCGAGCGCCGCGCGGGCGAGCGGCGCGTGCGTGCGGTTCGGCGTCGTCACGACGACCAGGTCGTACCCGCCGGACCAGACGTCGTCGGGCGCGTCGAGCAGCTCCGCGCCGGCGTACCGGTCGCGGACGGCGGCCCGCCGCGCCGGGTCCCGGGTCACGACGGCGGCCAGCTCCAGGCCGGGAGCGGCGGAGATGAGCGGGGCGTGAAAGACCGCGCCTCCGGTCCCATACCCGATCAAAGCGACGCGCAGGTTGTCCACAGATGGCCTCCTTCATGGCCATTTGATCACGCTGCGGGTCTGTCCCGGCACGAGGGATCGGCCTAATCTCCCATGGGGGCCATCGATCGGTGAAGGAGCACGCATGCCCGACCCGTCGCCGGATGCCAATCTGGCCGAGTCGCTGAGCGAGTGGACGCGGGCGTTCGGCTGGCGTGACCGGGCGGCGTTCCTGTACGGGGAGGACGTCTTCACGCAGGGCGAGGTCCACCGGGGGGCGGGGCGTGCGGCCGGGTTCCTGTGGGCGCACGGGGTACGGCCGGGCGACCGGGTGGTGATCGGGCTGCCGGCGTCGATCGAGTTCGTGTGGGCGTTCCTCGGCGCCGTACGGATCGGGGCGATCGCGCTGATCGCCGACCCGGAGGCGTCGATGCTCCCGCCGGGCGAGGTCGGGGTGTGCGCGCCCGGCCGGCACGAGAAGGTCATCACCCCCGGTGAGCTCGTCGTCGGCATGGCGCGGGCGACCACGCCGCCGGCGTACCCGGTGCATCCGGGCACGCCGGCGTTCGCGCAGTACGGCGAGGTGTACGCGCACGGCGATCCGGAGGCGTCCTTCCTGGCGATGGAGCCGTTCGGGCTGCGGCAGAACGACGTGCTGTTCTCCGTTCCCAAGACCTACGACCCGGCGGGGCTGCGCAACACCGTCTTCCTACCGCTGTACTCCGGGGCCAGCGCGGTGCTGGACTCCGGGCGGCGGTCGATCGCCGCGGTCGCCGAGCGGGTGCGCCGGCACCGGGCGAGCGTGCTGCTCTCGACGTCCGCGTTCTTGACGAGGCTGGCGGCCGAGGCGCCCCGCGAGCCGTTCTGGCCGCTGCGCATCGCGGTGTCGCAGGGCGCCCCGCCGCCGGTGCACGCCGAGGAGTGGCTCGGCTGCCCGGTCTTCGCCCCGGTTCAGGACCCGGCGCCGGCGTAGGTGCCGAAGCTCCAGAAGACGCCCTCGGGGTCCCGTACGGTGAAGTCGCGGGAACCGTAGTCCTGGTCGGTCAGGCCCTGGACCACGGTCGCGCCCGCCGCCACCGCCCGCTCGTACAGCGCGTCGGGCGCGTCGGTGACGACGTACACCGACCCCGTGCCCGGGGGCAGGCCGGCGATCGGGCTGTCGGCCCGGTCGGCGCCGCCCAGCATGACGCCGCCTCCTCCGGGGACGCGCAGCTCGGCGTGGGCGACCCGGCCGTCGTCCTCGTAGACCGCGACCTCCTCGAACCCGAAGGCGTCGACGAGGAACCGGATGGCGGCGTGGGCGTCCTTGTAGCGGAGTGCGGGCCAGACTCGTGTTTCGCTCATGGCCTCATCGTTCCCCGGCGGTGTCGTCACCGTCTTGGACGAATGGGAGCTCCTCGCCGGTCAGCCACACGGACGGGGGGCACCCGGCGAGCTCGTTCCACTCGCGGGCGAGGTGCGCCTGGTCGTAGTAGCCGCACGCCGCCGCCGCGGCCGCCAGTGACGGGCGGCCGGGCTCCTTGAGGAGCCGCTTGGACCGCTCGAACCGCATGACGCGGGCCGCCTCCTTCGGCCGCAGGCCGTACTCCGCCGCGAACCGCTCGCCCAGGTGCCGCCGGCTCCACCCGACCTCGCGTGCGAGGTCGCCGATCCGCACGGTGCCGTCCGTGTCGGCGAGCCGCCGCCAGGCGTACCCGACCTCGGGCGCCGGGGCCGGCAGCCCGCCGATGCCCCGCGACAGCACGTCGTCGACCGCGGCGAAGCGCGCCGGCCAGGTCGAAGCCTCGGCCAGCCGTTCGACGAGCTCCCCGGCACGGGTGCCGATCAGGTCGTCGAGGGACAGGACCGCCGAGCCGAGCTCGGCGGCGGGCAGCCCGAACAGCGAACGAGCCCCCTCCGGCGTGAGGTCGAGCTGTACGCCCGCGAGGTCGCCGTCGTGCGAGATCCGCACCGGCCGGGTGTGCAGCCCTCCGGCGAGGGCGGTGAAGGCGGCCGCCGCCCGGCCGGACGGGCCGCTCGTACGGGTCGGGGCGCCCAGGCTGAGAACCACGGTCAGGTGCCGGGACGGCAGCCCCAGATGCGTGCCCGGCGGGAAGCCCTCGTATCGATACCCGACACACCGCGCCACCACCGCCGCCAGCCGCGCCGGCGGCCGAACCCGAACGCTCTGACCGACCCGCCCAGCCCCGCCCACGTCCCCACGCTATCCCGCTGCGGCACATTGCCTGTTCAGCGCCCCTGCGTCAGGGTAGGGAACTGCTCGCCGCCAGCGGGGCGAGAGGCGATGCGATGCCGCGCGGACTCTCGGAGTAGAGGGCTCCGTGCTGCGGGCGATGGACGCGATGCTCTCGTGATTCCAAACCCGCGACGGGATGCGCGCGGCCGGATGCCTTCGTGCGCGGTCAGCCGCTCGGGGTGAGGTTCGGGAGGGTCTCCAGCGCCCGGACCAGCGGGGCCAGCTCTGGGAGCGCGGCGGCGTCGGCGAGCGCGGCCTCCAGTGCCGCGTTGTGGGTGGGGGTGGCCTTGGCGAGGAGTTCCCCGCCCGCCTCGGTGACCTCCGTGTAGATGCCCCGCCGGTCGTCCTCGCACAGGTAGCGGCGGAGCAGGCCGCGCTTCTCCAGGCGGGTGACGAGGCGGGTCGTGGCGCTCTGGCTCAGGACCAGGGCGTTCGCGAGCTGCTGCATCCGCATGTGCCAGTCCGCCTGGCGGGACAGCAGGTGGAGGGTGCAGTACTCGTTCACGCTCAGGTCGTGCTCGGCCTGCAGGGCCCGCTCGACCCTGTCCTCGATCCGGGCGTGCAGGGCGGCGAGGGTACGCCAGCCCTGGGCGCGGGCCTCGGCCGCGTCATCGGGCAGTGGCATGGGTCACCCCTCTTCTCGTTTGGCATCTCACCGATTGCGTGGTGAGATAGTCGGCGTCTGCAAGTAGCAGGCGTGTGCAACTAATGCTTGCGCTGACTATTGCTCACGCCGCCCAGTCTACGCGGAGGAGACTCCATGCCCATCGCGCTGCTCGCCCTGGCGATCGGCGGCTTCGGCATCGGCACCACCGAGTTCGTCATCAGTGGCCTGCTTCCCGATCTGTCCACCGACCTCCACGTCTCCATCCCCACCGCCGGGCTCCTGGTGTCGGGGTACGCCTTCGGCGTCGTCGTCGGCGCGCCCCTGCTGACCGCGCTCGGGTCGCGGATCTCCCGCAAGACCATGCTCGTGGCGCTGATGGCGCTGTTCACCGTGGGCAACCTCCTGTGCGCGCTCGCCCCCACGTACGGCGTGCTCATGGTCGCCCGGCTGGTGACCGCCTTCGCCCACGGCGCCTACTTCGGCATCGGCTCCGTCGTCGCCGCCGACCTCGTCCGGCCCGAGAAGCGGGCCGGCGCGATCGCGATGATGTTCACCGGCCTGACCGTCGCCAACGTCCTCGGCGTACCGGGCGGCACCGCGCTCGGCCAGGCCCTCGGCTGGCGGTCCACGTTCTGGGTGGTCACCGCGATCGGCCTGGTCGCCCTCGCGGGCATCGTCACCCTGGTCCCGGGACAGCCGCGGCCGTCCGCCGACACCGGCCTCCGCCGTGAGCTGTCGGTCTTCCGGCACGGTCAGGTCTGGCTCGCGCTGGCCATGACGGCCCTCGGCTGGGCCCCGGTCTTCACCGTCATCACCTACGTCGCGCCGATCGCGACCCGCGTCACCGGGTTCTCCTCGGGGGCGGTGCCGATCCTCATGGTGCTGTTCGGCCTCGGCATGGTGGCCGGCAACGCGCTCGGCGGCCGGCTCGCCGACCGCGCCCTCATGCCCAGCCTGTACGCGATCCTCGCCGCCGTGATCGCCGTGTCGGTCCTCCTGCTCCTCGTCGTCCACAGCAAGGCCGCGGTGGTCGTCGTGATGCTGCTGCTCGGCGTGGTCGGCAGCGCCACGATCGCGCCGCTGCAGACCCGCGTGCTGGACACGGCGGCGGGCGCGCCGACGATGGCGTCCGCGGCCAACATCGCGGCGTTCAACCTCGGCAACACGGTCGGGCCGTTCCTCGGCGGCCTCGCCATCGACGCCGGCCTCGGCTACGCCTCGACGACCTGGATCGCCGCCGTCCTCGGCGTGGCCGGCCTCGCGGTGGCGCTCGTCTCCGGCGCCCTCGACCGCCGCGGCCCCGTGTCGCCCCGGCCGGCCGAGCCCGTCCTGCCGGCCGGAGCGCACAACCGCTGAGCACCGCCTTCGCCGACGTCGAGGTGGGTGTCACGGGGTTCCCGACTTGCGCTTCGGGCTCGCGGCGCACAGTCGTTGGCGAGAGGCGAAAGCGCCTCTCGCCAACCTCGATGAAAAGGACGCGGAAATGTTCGAAAGCCTCAGCTCCCAGCAGGCGCCCGAACCGAACGAGTGCGACGGCACGGTCGTCGGGGCCGACTACGCAGGTCGGCCGGGCGGCGGGATCACGGTCACGGCCGACCTCACCTGGCGGCCCGGTGCCGGCGGCCCGCGCGGCAGGTCCGGTCTGCAGCTGTACGCCCTGACCGCCGGGGACAACCACCCCGCGCCCCCGAAGAAGAAGATCGGATGGCGCCGGGCCTCGGCCGGCCCGAGCGTCGTGCACCGCAAGAACAGGGGCGACCTGACGTCCGCGCCCTTCGTGGAGTTCCTCAACGACTCGGAGCGGGCGGGCTTCGCGAGGCTCCGGATCACCATGCTCAACAGGCAGCGGTTCGTGGCACTGCTGGCGCACCAGAAGAGGGGTGCCCATGCCTTCTCGGAGCTGGGGGCGACCGTCACCATCGCCGACGACGTCACCAAGAGCCTGGAGACCCGTGTGGAGATCCCGCTGCGCCAGGACGGCGGCAACCGGTTCTGGATGGTCGCAGCGGTGCTCGACTTCAGGGCCCCCCGGGGATACACGATCCGTACGGCCGACCGGTGCTTCCTCCCGCAGGAGAAGGCACGCCCGGTGCTGTACACCGACGGCACGATCATGTACCCCGACGGCAGGATCCTCATGGGCTCCTGGCCTCGGGAGTACGAGCGCTGACGGGTCCGGATCGCCGGACCCGTTCCACCAGGCCGCCGGCATGGCCTGACGACGGCCGCCGGCCGCCACGCGGCCGGTGAGCCCGTCGCCCGGACGGCCGGTGACCGGCACACTGGAGCCCGCCTCGCACCTTCGCGGGGCGGGCTCTGTCGTGTCCGCCCCGAAGACGTGAGCGCGGAACGGGCCGGATCGTGGGGTCCCGGGGCGGTGCGCCGGTGGGGGCGCGCTCGTAGACTGGGCGCGCGACGGCGAGGGAAGGAACCCGGTGCGAGTCCGGGGCTGTCCCGCAACTGTGACCAGGTAGCGAGCCCGCACGTACGGCCACGGCGATGAGCTGGAAGGCCGCGGGGGAGCGGCGACCTGGAAGTCAGGAGACTTCCCGCCGTCGGCGACCTTTCACCCGAGCCGGGGCGAGGACTCCCGAGGGAAGGAACCGACACGTGCGTGTCCTGCTGCTCTCCACCGCCGACACCGAACTCCTGTCCGCGCGTTCCGCGGACGCCGGGTACGCGACGGGCAATCCGTCCCGCCTCGACGTCGCCGACCTGGACGCCCTGTGCGAGGGCGTCGACGTCGTCGTCGTCCGGCTGCTCGGCGGGCTGAAGACCTGGCGGGAGGGCGTCGAGGATCTGCGCCGCAGGGACGTGCCGCTCATCGCGCTCGGCGGCGAGGCCGCGCCGGACGCGGAGCTGATGGCGCTGTCGACGGTGCCCGCCGGGGTCGCCGCGGAGGCGCTGGCGTACCTGCGCGAAGGCGGCGTGGACAACCTGCGGGAGCTGGCGCGCTTCCTGTCCGACACCCTGCTGCTCACCGGTGAGGGGTTCGAGGCGCCACGGGAGATGCCCGCGTACGGCCTGCACCGTACGGGCGGCGAGCCGAAGGACGGCCGGCCGACCGTCGGCGTCGTCTTCTACCGGGCGCACGAACTCTCCGGCAACACCGCGTTCGTGGACACGCTGTGCGCGCGGATCGAGGAGCTGGGCGCGAACGCGCTGCCCGTCTTCTGCGGCTCGCTGCGCTCCGCCGACGAAGGGCTGCTGGCGCTGCTCGGGCGGGCGGACGCACTCGTCGTCACCGTGCTGGCCGGCGGGGGAGCGGTGGCCGCGGACGCGTCGGCGGGCGGGGACGAGGACGCCTGGGACGCCGGGGCGCTCGCCACGCTGGACGTGCCCGTCGTCCAGGGCCTGTGCCTGACGACGTCCCGCGCGACCTGGGAGGCGTCGGACGCCGCGCTATCCCCGATGGACGCCGCGATGCAGGTCGCGATCCCCGAGTTCGACGGCCGGCTGATCTCGGTGCCGTTCTCCTTCAAGGAGGACGGGCCGGACGGCATCCCGGTCTACGCCGCCGACCCGGAGCGCGCCGCGCGGGTCGCCGGCATCGCCGTCCGCCAGGCCCGGCTCCGGCACACGCGGGTCGCCGAGCGCCGGCTGGCGATCGTGCTGTCGTCGTACCCGACCAAGCACTCCCGGGTCGGCAACGCCGTCGGCCTGGACACCCCCGCCTCGGCGGTCCGCCTGCTCGGGGCGCTGCGTACGGCGGGCTACGACGTCGGCGAGTACCCCGAGGACGGGGACGAGCTCATTCACTCGCTGATCGCGGCGGGCGGGCACGACGTCGAGTGGCTGACCGAGGAACAGCTCCGCGCCGCGCCCGCCCGGGTCCCGCTGAAGGACTACGAGCGGTGGTTCACCGCGCTGCCGGAGCCGCTGCGCGAGCGGATGCGGGAGCACTGGGGCGAGCCGCCGGGCGAGCTGTACACCGACGGCGACGACGTGGTCCTGGCATCGCTGCGGTTCGGGAACGTCGTGCTGATGATCCAGCCGCCGCGCGGGTTCGGGGAGAACCCGGTGGCGATCTACCACGACCCCGACCTGCCGCCCTCGCACCACTACCTGGCGGCGTACCGCTGGCTGGACGAGGTGTTCGGCGCGGACGCCGTGGTCCACCTCGGCAAGCACGGCACGCTCGAGTGGCTGCCCGGCAAGGGCCTCGGGCTCGCGGCCGAGTGCGCGCCGGACGCGGTCCTCGGCGACCTGCCGCTCGTCTACCCGTTCATCGTCAACGACCCCGGCGAGGGCACGCAGGCCAAGCGGCGTGGCCACGCCGTCATCGTCGACCATCTCGTGCCGCCGATGGCGCGCGCGGAGACGTACGGCGACCTGGCCAAGCTCGAGCAGCTCCTCGATGAGTACGCCACCGTGCAGGCGCTCGACCCGACGAAGCTGCCGACCGTACGCGCCCAGATCTGGACGCTCGTGCAGGCCGCCCAGCTCCACCACGACCTGCACGTCACCGACGAGCCGGGCGAGGCCGACTTCGACGACTTCGTCCTGCACATCGACGGGTACCTCTGCGAGGTCAAGGACGTGCAGATCCGGGACGGCCTGCACATCCTCGGGCAGGCGCCGGAGGCGGAGCAGCGGGTGAACCTGGTGCTCGCGGTGCTGCGCGCCGCGCAGGTGTGGGCCGGGCGGGCCGGCGCGCTGCCCGGACTGCGCGCGGCGATCGCGGCGGCGTACGGGCTGGACGAGCGGGAGCTGCTCGCGGTGCCCGGCGCGCGGGTCGAGGCGACGGCGCTGACCGAGGTCGTGGACGGGCCCGCCCGTACCGCGTCGGACGTGGTCGACCTGCTGGAGGCGGCCGCGCGCCGGCTCGTCGTCGGGATGGAGACGCTCGGCTGGGACGCCTCCCGGGCGGCGACCGTGTGCGCCGAGGTGCTCGGCCGCGAGGTTTCCGAGGTCGTGGCGCTGCTGGAGTTCGGGGCACGGGAGGTCGTGCCCCGGCTGGACGCGACGTCCGGGGAGCTCGACGCGGTCCTGCACGCGCTCGACGGCGGGTACGTCCCCGCCGGGCCGTCCGGGTCGCCGACCCGCGGGCTGGTCAACGTGCTGCCGACCGGCCGCAACTTCTACTCCGTCGACCCGAAGGCCATCCCGTCCCGCACGTCGTGGGACGTGGGGGTGTCCCTCGCCGAGTCCCTGGTCCGGCGGCACCTGGACGACACCGGCGAGTACCCGCGCAGCGTCGGGCTCACGGTGTGGGGCACGTCCGCGATGCGGACGCAGGGCGACGACATCGCCGAGGTGCTCGCGCTGATCGGCGTCCGCCCGGTCTGGGATGAGGCGTCCCGTCGCGTCACGGGCTTCGAGGTCATCCCGCGCGAGGAGCTGGGGCGGCCCCGCGTCGACGTCACGCTGCGCATCTCCGGCTTCTTCCGGGACGCGTTCCCGCACGTCATCGCGCTGATGGACGACGCGATCGGCGCGGTCGCGCGGCTCGACGAGCCGGATAACCACGTCCGTGCGCACGCCCTGGAGGACCTCGCCGAGCACGGGGACTGGCGGCGCGCGACCAGCCGGATCTTCGGTTCCAAGCCGGGGGCGTACGGGGCGGGGCTGCTGCCGCTGATCGACGCCCGCAACTGGCGGGACGACCGGGACCTCGCCGAGGTGTACGCCGTGTGGGGCGGCTACGCGTACGGGCGCGGCCTGGACGGACGGGAGGCGCGCGGCGACATGGAGGCGGCGTTCCGCCGCATCTCGGTCGCGGCCAAGAACCAGGACACCCGTGAGCACGACATCATGGACTCCGACGACTACTTCCAGTACCACGGCGGCATGGTCGCCATGGTCCGGGCGCTGACCGGGCGGAACCCGGCCGCGTACGTCGGCGACTCCGCGCTGCCGGACCAGGTCCGGACGCGGACGCTCGGGGAGGAGACGCACCGGGTGTTCCGGGCGCGCGTCGTGAACCCGCGCTGGATCGCCGCGATGCGCCGGCACGGCTACAAGGGCGCGTTCGAGCTCGCGGCCACCGTCGACTACCTGTTCGGGTACGACGCGACGGCCGGGGTGGTGGACGACTGGATGTACGAGAAGCTCGCCCAGGAGTACGTCTTCGACGCCGAGAACCGCGCGTTCATGGAGCAGTCGAACCCCTGGGCGCTGCGCGGCATCACCGAACGCCTTCTGGAGGCCGCCGACCGCCGCCTGTGGGCCGAACCCGACCCGGAGACGCTGGACCGGCTGCGCCGGACCTATCTCGACCTGGAAGGCGACCTGGAGGCCGGCGAGTAGCCGAGAGGCGGCCGACGGCCGCCCGACGACGAGACGGAGCCCCGGGTTCGCAGGCGCGGCCCGGGGCTCCGTCGTGCGCGAACGTCGATGATCGACCGCTGATCGGTTGCGGCAATGTGACCGTGTTGTTCGCAGAACGCCTTGTATACGTGATTGATTCTGATCTAAAGTCCCATGCATTGCTCGCAAACGAGCACCGAATCTGACTGAAGCGCATGCGCGGGCGGCCAGCCCAGGGAGTATCAATGACGCGCGCAAGAACTCGTCTGCTCGGCCGTACGGCCGGTACGCGGCTCATGGCGATGGCCACCACGCTCGCTCTCGGGGCCGTGGCGGCCTGCTCCGGAGGAGGATCCGGATCCTCCCACGGCGCGGCCATCTTCTGGCACGGCTACACCGGGCCGGAGGCCAAGGAGATCGCCGCACTCGGCCAGGAGTGGAACCAGGCCCATCCCGACGAGAAGGTGAACGTCACGTTCGCCGGCAGCAACGACGACGCCCTGAAGAAGACGCTCGGCGCGTTCGTGTCCGGCAAGACGCCCGGAGTGGCCTACGAATTCGGCTCGTCGATCACCACGCTGGCCAAGCGCCACCAGACGCAGGACATCACCTCGCTGGTGAAGGGCACCGCCGATTTCAAGTGGGACGACTTCTTCCCGGCCGCCCGGCAGGCGGCCACCACCCCGGACGGCAAGATCTACGGCGTTCCCGCGCTGGTGGACAACCTGGCGCTGGTCTACAACAAGAAGCTGTTCGACGCGGCCGGCCTCTCGTACCCGACGCCGTCCTGGACCTGGACCGACTTCCAGAACGCCGCGCGCAAGCTGACCGACGCGGGTAAGAAGCAGTACGGCTGGGCCTACGTCAACGACGGCACCGAGGACACCGTCTGGCGGTTCCTCGCGCTGCTGTGGCAGGCGGGCGGCGACCTGCTCACCCCGGACGGCAAGAAGGCCGCCTTCGACTCGCCCGCCGGCCTGTCCGCCATGCAGCTGCTGCACGACATGTCCGTGACCGACCACTCGGTCTACCTCGACGGCGGCGACCAGCAGTACCTCAACCTGTTCAACTCCGGGAAGATCGGGATGCTGTGGACGGGCCCGTGGGACCTGGGCTCCATCACCAAGGACGTGTCGTACGGCGTCCAGATCCTGCCCGGCAAGGTCACCCACGCCACGATCGCCGGGCCGGACAACTACATGCTGTTCAACAAGTCCGACCGCAAGACCGCGTGGGCGTTCCTGCAGTGGCTGACCTCCCCGGAGGTCCACCTGCGCTTCTCCACCGCCACCGGTGACCTGCCGCTGCGGCAGTCGGAGACGCAGCTGCCGGGCTACCAGCAGTTCCTGAAGAAGTACCCCGGCAACAAGGTCTTCGTCGACAACCTGGAGAAGAACGCCACGAAGTCGCGGCCGAACATCCCCGAGTACTCCAAGATCTCCCAGGCCCTCGGCCTGGCGGTCCAGGCGGTGCTGCTCGGCAAGGCGCAGCCCCAGGCCGCGCTGGATCAGGCGCGTGACCAGGTCAACACCGTCATGGCGGGCGCGTAATGGCGGTCGCGGCGGCCGACCGGGCCGCGCGCGAACGCCGGTCCGCCCCGCGTGGCCGCCGGGTCCGCGGGCCCGGCCCCCGGATGCGCCGGGCCGACCACTTCGCCGGCTGGGCCTTCGTGTCCCCGGCCGTGCTCCTCATCGGGCTGTTCGGCCTGGTCCCGGTCGTCTGGTCGCTGCTGCTGTCCTTCCAGGAGACGGACCTGACGTCGCCGGGCACGTGGACCGGAGCCGCCAACTACCAGAAGATGGTGCACGACCCGGTCTTCTGGCAGGCGGCCCGGCAGACCCTGGTCTACTGCGTGCTGTTCGTGCCGATCACGATGCTGCTGGCCGTCCCCATCGCCGTGCTGCTCAACCAGAAGGTGCGCGGCATGACGTTCTACCGGATGGCGGTCTACGTCCCGCTGGTGACCTCGACGGTCGCCACCGGTGTGATCTTCAGCTGGCTCCTCAACCCGCAGTTCGGCCTGGTGAACGCCGCCCTGGGCAAGGTGGGCCTGCCCCAGCAGGGGTTCTTCCAGAGCACGGGCGAGGCGCTGCCCGCGGTCGTGGGGATGACCGTCTGGGGCTGGCTCGGCTTCGCGGTGATCATCTATCTCTCGGCCCTGCAGAACGTCCCGCGTGAGCTCATGGAGGCCGCGGCCCTGGACGGCTGCGGACGGGTGAAGGCGTTCTGGAAGGTCGAACTGCCGCTGCTCGCGCCGGCCTCGTCCTTCCTCCTGGTCTGGTTGACGATCAACGCGTTGCAGCTGTTCGACGAGGTCTACGTGACCACGAAGGGCGGCCCCCTGCACGCCAGCACGGTCCTGGTCTACTACCTGTACCAGCAGGCGTTCGTGGACTTCGACGGCGGCTACGCCGCCGCGATCGGCAGCGCGCTGTTCGTGGTGATCCTGGCCGTGACCATGGTCCAGCTCTGGCTGAGCCGCCGGGCCTCCCACTACGAGGTGAACTGAGATGGCCGACACCGCGCTCGCCCGGTCGAGGGGACACGTCCGCGCGGCCGAGCAGGGGCGTCCGCCTCGCCGGCGGTCCCGCCGGCCCAGCCCCCTGCACCTGATCCTCATCCCGCTCTCGGCGGTGATGCTCGCCCCGCTCATCTGGATGGTGCTGCTGTCGATCTCCACGGAGGCGGAGACGCGGCGGTTCCCCCCGGGGCTGCCGAGCGGCGTCCACTGGCAGAACTACCTCGACGCCTGGCACCAGGGTCCGTTCGGGCACTGGCTGCTGAACAGCGCGATCGTGTCGGTCAGCTGCGTCATCGGCAACCTGGTGCTGTGCTCGCTGGCCGGCTACGCCTTCGCCCGGATCCCGTTCCTCGGCAACCGGGTGCTGTTCGTCGTGGTCCTCGCCACGCTGATGGTGCCGTTCCAGATCGTCATGCTGCCCACCCTCATCGTGATGCAGCACCTGCACCTGACCGACACGCTCGGGGCGCTGATCGCCCCGAACCTCGCCACGCCCTTCGGGGTGTTCCTGATGCGGCAGTTCTTCACCACCGTGCCGAAGGAACTGGAGGAGGCGGCCCGCATCGACGGCGCCGGACGGCTGCGGACGCTCGCGAGCGTCCTGCTGCCGCTCATGGGCCCGACGCTCGCCACGCTGTCGGTCCTGACCTTCCTCAACGTCTGGAACGACTTCCTGTGGCCGCTCATCGCCGTGCAGAGCCCCGGGAACATGACGATCCAGCTCGGCCTGCAGAACTTCCAGGGGCAGCACTTCACGAACTGGCCCGTGCTGATGGCCGGCACCGTGACCAGCCAGATCCCGGTGCTCGTCCTCTTCGTCCTCGCGCAGCGCTTCTTCGTCCGCTCCATCGCCTCGTCCGGGCTCAAGTGACGCCGGCCGCCTCGTCCGGGCCGGAGTGACCCGGAGGACCTCGTCCGGGCCGGAGCGACCCGGACCCGCCGTGGCCCCCGACCGGTACGCCGGCCGGGGGCCACGGCGTTCGGCGCCGGGCGGTCAGACGATGGTGACCTCGACGCCCGCCGCGCGGAGCCGGTGCAGCTCGGCCGGGTCTGCGCCCGAGTCGGTGACCAGCATGGTGATCTCCTCGATGCCCGCGATCCGGGAGAACGCGCGCTTGCCGACCTTCGAGCCGTCGGCCAGCACGACCACCCGGTCGGCGGTGTGCAGGAAACTGCGGTCGGTCTGCGCCTCCACGTCGTCGTGCGTGCTGATGCCCCGGCCCGCCTCGATGCCGTCGACGCCGATGAAGGCGATGTCCAGGTTGATTCCGGCGAGGGCCTGCTCGGCGAGCGGGCCGACCAGCTCGTACGACGCCGAGCGCACACTGCCGCCGGTCACCACGAGGTCGATGGCGGGGCGCACGGACAGCTCCCCGGCGATGTTCAGCGCGTTCGTGATCACCTTCAGCGGGCGGGCCGACGCGCCGAGGATCCGGGCCAGCTCCGTCACCGTCGTGCCGCCGCCCAGGCCGACCGCGTGCACCGCGTCGGTCACCAGCCGGGCCGCGGCCTGCGCGATGCGCAGCTTCTCCTCGTGATGGCGGCCCGTGCGATAGCGGATCGGCAGCTCGTAGAGCACCTCGGCCGAGACGGCGCCGCCGTGGGTGCGCTTGAGCAGTTGCTGCTCTTCGAGAACACGCAGGTCACGGCGGACGGAGGCGGGGGACGCGCCCAGGTCGCCGGTGAGGTCCGCCACGGAGACGGAACCGTCCCGGGCCAACCGGTCGAGGATCAGACCGAGACGCTCCTCTTGCCGCATTCGATCACTATAAGACGATCGCGGCCGCTCGTGAACGATTAATTTCGGGGCAAATCGCTCACGGCGTTGCTCACTTGGTCCCGCCTCCGCACCCGCGTCACACCGCGGCCAGCGGGGCGACGCCGACCTCGACCCGCGCGGCCAGCGCCGCGGCCTCGTCGGGGCCGGCCTGCGCCGCCGTGCCACCGGCGGCGCGGGTCGACAGCGCCCCGCAGGCGCACCCCCAGGCCAGCGCCCGCGGGAGCGCCCCGGAGGCCAGCCATCCGGCCAGGAAGCCCGCGTCGAAGCCGTCACCGGCGCCCACCGTGTCCACCGGGACGACCTCGGGGCCGCGCGCCGTGACGGTCTCCGTGCCGGTCCGGGCGACCACTCCGTGGCGGCCGCGCTTCACCACCGGTACGGGCCCCGCCGCGCGGAGGACGTCGAGCGCGTCGTTCAACCCGTCGATCTCGTCGGCTCCCCGGTCCGGCCCGTCTCCTCGGGCTCCGAGCGCGCCGGCCAGCGACAGCGCCTCCGCCTCGTTGGGCAGGAGGAACGTGCAGGCGGCGAGCAGGCCGGGAGCGAGCCGCCACGCGCCGGACGGGTCGTCGTTGGTGTCCAGCGACGTCGACGCGCCGCCGGCCGCCGCGTCGGCCAGCAGCCGCGGCAGGCCGGCCGCCAGCCGCGGCTGCAGGAAGTAGGACGCGGCGTGCACGTGGCGGGCGGTCAGGTCCGGAACGTGCTCCGGACCGAAGGCGGGCAGGCAGCCGGGCGCGGTGAGGATCGCCCGGTCGCCGTCCGGCCGGTTGAGGCAGACCGTCAGCGCCGTCGGCAGAGTGTCGTGCCGCGTGCACCCGCTGATGTCCACGCCCGCCGCCGACAGCGTGTCGAGGACGAAGTCCCCCGCCGGGTCCCGGCCGACCATCGCGACCAGCGCCGTGGACAGGCCGAGCCGGGCGGCGCCGTGCGCGACGATCGCCGCCGAGCCGCCCAGCGCCAGGGCGCCACTGTCCACGAGCGTCTCGGCCTGGCCGGCGGGCGGCCTCTCCGGAGCCCCCGACACCAGCACGTCCGGGTTCGCGTCGCCGACCACCAGGAGGTCCAGGGCGCCGGATCGGCGCCCCGCGGCCGTCACCGCGACCCCGGGGAGACCTGGGCCCGCAGGGCCGGGGGCAGGGCGTCGCCGTGCGCGGCCACCATCGCGTCGCACAGCTCCCAGATCTGGTCGACGGTCAGCGCGGCAGCGGCGGCCGGGTCGGACATCGCCGCGTGCCGGATGTGCCGGGGGTCGCCCTCGACGGCGGCGGCGACGACCAGTTCGACGACGTTGAGGAAGCTCCGGTTGAAAGCGGCGAGCTGCGGCGGCAGCGCCCCCACGCCGTGCGGGTGGACGCCGAGCCGGTCGACGGTCGCCGGGACCTCCACGCCCGCGCCCGCCGGCAGGTTGGTGATCAGACCGGTGTTGGCGGTGGTGACCTGGATTGAGCGCAGCGTTCCGGTGACGAGGCTGTGGATCACCTGCGGGGCGTACTCGGTCGCGTCCTCCTCCTCGCGCGGCTCCGGGTCCAGCCCGGCCGCCAGGCGCTCCCGGATCGACTCGTACTCGGCGACGTTGCCCGCGCTGATCCCGAGGTAGTCGCCGACGGGGATGCGCAGCCGCTCGATCTCGGCGGGATGCCGCAGGTAGAAGGGGACGTACTCGGAGGAGTGCTCGCTGGTCTCGGTCGGGTAGTAGCCGAGCCGCCGGTACATGTCCACGCGCACCCGGCGGCGCAGCTCGGGGTCGCGCTCGATCGCCGCGTCCAGCGCCGGGTAGAGGTCCCGGCCCCGGTGCTCCCAGCGCAGGATCCACGCCTGGTGGTTGACGCCGGCCGACAGGAAGTCGACCTCCTCGTGCGGGACGCCGACGATGTCGGACAGCCCGCGCACGGTCCAGTAGACCGAGTGGCAGAGGCCGGCGGCCTTGAGGCGCGGCGCCACCGTGGCGAGGTACTGCAGGTTCATGGCCATCGGGTTGGTGTAGTTCAGCAGCCACGCGTCGGGGCACACGGCGGCCATGTCGGCGGCCAGCCCCTCCAGCAGGGGGAACGTCCGCAGCGCCCGGAAGATCCCGCCGATGCCCAGCGTGTCGCCGATCGTCTGCCGCAGCCCGAACTGTGCCGGGACCTCGAAGTCGATTGTCGTGGCGCGGTGACCGCCGACCGCGACCATGTTCACCACGACGTCACTGCCGTCCAGGGCGGCCCGGCGGTCGAGCTCCGCGACGATCTCCGGCTTGGCGCCGAACTGCTCCGCCGTACGCCGGGCGAGCGACTCGGCGACCGACAGCCGCTCGGGGTCGATGTCGTGCAGGGCGAGGCGGACATCCGCGAGCTCGGGAAAGGACAGGATGTCGCGCAGGAGCTGCCGGGTGAACTCGACGGAGCCGGCGCCGATGAACGCGATACGGATGGACGGGGACATACAGGGTGAACCTTCCACTTACAGGGGTGGCCGACGGCGGCCCCGCGGGTACGAGAACCGCCGCCGGCCGGTACAGCCGGGTTACAGGGGTGGGTCAGACGCCGCGGCAGGGCACGCGGTAGGCGTCGAGATCGAGGTTCTTCTTCAGGGAGTTGAAGTTCTGCGCGTTGGCCTTGGTGCAGAACTTCGAGGTGCTCAAGGTGTACTCCACGTTGAACACGGCCTTGCCCGCGGCCACGTACTTGTCATAGCCGTAGCCGGTCTGCGCGGTGGTGCACTCGTCGTTCGCCCAGCACTCCTCGTTCAGCGCCCAGTCGAAGTACGGCTGGAGCGTCTGCAGTTGGTCGATGTCGTTCTTCAGGCCCGCGGACAGCCCGCGCTTGTGCGCCTCGTTGGCCAGCCAGGTGTTGAAGTTCAGCTGGTCGGTCGCGGTCAGCGGGAAGCCGGGCTTGTTGGTGTAGCCGTCGACGTTGTCGAACTCGATCGCGTCGAAGCCCTTCGCCTTGCACATGTCCATGCGCTTGGTGAGGATCGTGCCGAGCGTGCCGCCGTACTGCCGGATGTCCAGCCAGCGCTCACCGGGCCAGTTGTCGACGTTGCTGCCGAGCACGCTGCTCGGGAAGTCGCCGGCGTCGCTCCGCCAGTTCTCGTACGTTCCGGCGCTGATGTAGCAGACCACCTTGCGGCCGGACCTGCTCGAGTGCAGGTTCGCCACGTCGGCGGCGGTGGCGTCGAAGCCGTCGATGTCGTACATCGCCACGTCGAGGTACGGCGCGGACGGTACGGATTTCAGCTGCCACTGCCAGCTCGTGTTCAGGGCGGGTTTCCAGCAGCCGCCGCAGGAGACCGGGCTCGGCAGGGTCGCCGCGTCAGCCGGGAGGACCAGGCCGAGGCAGGCGATGAGTGCCGCGCCGAGGGCGGCGATGACGAGACGTGCTCTTTCGCGCATGGGCGCTCCTCGTGAGTCGATGAAACACGGGGCGGCATGCGTGCTGTTCCGCACTCCCCGTACGCGCCGGCCCCGGAATCTCCGCGGCGGCCGGGGTGGCGTCGCCCATATGGATCCGCAGGACTGACGCCAGCACGCGAAAGAGCTCTCCTTCCATCGTTCAGGATGAGGATTGCTCATTCATGCTCTGTTCGCAAGGCTTCGGTGCAGAAACGAGCATAATCCTGACCGTTCGACCGCACGGAGGGGGATCGGCCGTGGCGCGGTCCGGGGCCACGCCTTACGCTGTGCCGCCATGGAACAGGATGTGCTCGGGGCGGACTACGAGGCGATCCGGCTGACGCTGGACGAGGACGCCGAGGGCGAGGTGGTCGCCACGCTCGTCCGGCGGCCCTGCCCCGGAAGCCGGAAGGCCGTGCTCTACATCCACGGGTTCGTCGACTACTTCTTCCAGACGCACCTCGCCGACTTCTACGTCGAACGCGGGTACTCCTTCTACGCCCTGGACCTGCGCAAGTACGGGCGTTCGCTGCTCGACCACCAGACGCCCAACTTCGCCCACAGCATGTCCGACTACTTCCCGGAGATCGACGAGGCGGTCCGCCTCATCCGCGCGGAGAACGACACGCTGCTGGTGAACGGCCACTCGACGGGCGGGCTGGTCGCCGCCCTGTGGGCCGATCGCGTCCGCGGCCGGGGAGTCGTCGACGGCCTGTTCCTCAACAGCCCGTTCCTGGAGCTGAACGTCCCCGCAGGGGCCCGCCGCACGCTCGGCCCCGTCGTCCGTGCCCTGGCCAAGGGCCGCCCGAAGATGGCCATCCCGGCCGGCGTCAGCACGGCGTACGTCCGCAGCATCCACCGCGACCACGACGGGGAGTGGGACTTCGACCTGGCCTGGAAGCCGGCCGAGGGCTTCGGCGTCCGGCTCGGCTGGCTGTCGGCGATCATCAAGGCGCAGCGCCAGGTCAAGGCGGGCCTCGCCATCGACGTGCCGGTCCTGGTGATGGCCTCCACGACGACGGTACGCGGCAGGAACGGCGACTTCTCCACCGGCGACGGCGTGCTGAACGCCGACGACATCGCCCGCTGGTCGACGCGCCTCGGCCGGCACGTCACCTGCGTGCGCGTCGAGAACGGGCTGCACGACCTGGTGCTGTCCGCCGAGCCCGTACGGGCGAAGGTCTTCGACGAGCTGGAGCGCTGGCTGACGGCCTATCTCTGAGCCGGGCGTTCAGAACCGTCGCCGAGCCGGGGCCTTCAGAACTGGTCGCTCCCGCCGGCCTGGCTGACCGAGAACACGTGGCGCGTGGCGGCGCAGACGGTCTCCAGCACGTGCACCGGCGTGTCCTCGATGGAGTACGCGGCCCGGAGGACCTGCACGACCCAGTCGCCGGGATCGAGGCGGAGCAGGCCGGTCTCCGACTCGGTGGCCCGCCGTGCCATCAGTGTCTCCTCGGCGTGCCCGAACGCGTGCCCGTGGGCGGCGACCGCCTCGTGCAGGGAGGGCGCCAGCAGCTCGGGCTGCACGATGGAGGTGTCCGCGAACAGGTCGACGCGGAAGTACGAGGCGGCGGCGCGTACCGGAACGCCGCCGGCGAGGATCAGTCGGCGGCGGGCGATGACGTCCTCGCCGGGCCGTACGCGCAGGCAGGTCGCGATGTGCTCACGGGCGGGCTCCCGGTCGACGCCCAGGAGACGCAGTTCGGTGCGGATGTCGTTCCGCTCGGTCATGCTGACGAACGTCCACCCGGCGCCGCTCGCCGGCGGCTCGGTCGGCAGCGACCGCCGCACGACGACCGGCGGCATGCGCTCGGCGAGCGGCTCGGGGTCGGACGCGCGCGGCTCGGCTGCGCGTGTGGCGAGCGGCTCGGGGGCTACCGGCTCGGGGGCGCGCGGCTCGGGGGTGGGCACGAGCGGCTCGGGGGCGCGGGTGGCCGACCCCTTGCGCATCTGCGAGATCCGGCCGGGCGAGACTCCGAGCGTGTGGGCGAGGTCCTCGAGGCGGTGGCCGTTCTCCCGCGCCTCGGCGATCGCCTGCCGGCGCATCCGGGCCGCCTCTTCGACCAGCGCCTGCTGCTCCGCCATGACCGTGCCGAGGACGCGGGCGCGCTCGATCGGGTCGGAGAGAGCGGCGATCTCCCGCAGTCTGCTGTGGCTCATGGCGCTGCGGCCTCTCTCGCTCGAAGGAGCCTCCACCTCGCTATTGCACGATTACACAAAGTCGCCGTATGCTCACACTCTATCCCGTTTAGGCCCCCTAAAGGCCGCCGCTGAGAGGGCTCTGGTCCATGCGTGTTCGTCTCGATCACCCTGCCCATCTTGCTACAGGGGAGGCATGGAGGGGTGGGATTACCGGCAAGTTCGCCACATTCCGTCACACCTCGGTGACGGGCTGATGGCCCGGTCGGTGCTGGGGGCGATCACCGTTCCAGGGCGTCCGGGAGAGGTGGCGGCGGCCCGGCGGTTCGTCGCCAAGGCGCTCGCCGGTCGCCCGGAGGTGGACACCGCGGTCCTGCTGACCAGTGAGGCGGTCACCAACTCCGTGGTCCACACCGACAGCACGATGGTGACGGTGGTCGTGCTCGAGACGCCCGCCGGCGTGCGGATCGAGGTCAGCGACGAGGGGGGTGACACGCTCCCGACGATGTACGACGGCTACGAACTGCGTGAGGGCAGGCGCGGCGTCTTCCTCATCGAGGAGCTCTCGGCGGCCTGCGGCATCCGCAGGCACGACGACGGCCTGACCTTCTGGTTCGAGCTCTGACCGCGCGCTCCTGAGGCGGGACCCCGCCCGGCGAGGCGATCCCTGCTCCCCGGGAGAATGTCGGCATGGTGAGATCGTTCGAAGAACTCGTGGCGGAGGCCGAGGTGGTCTCGGTAGAGGGTTGGGACTTCTCCTGGCTCGACGGGCGAGCCACGGAGGAGCGGCCCTCATGGGGGTACCAGCGGCTCATGAGTGAGCGGCTGGCGTCGGCGAGCGCGGGGCTGGACATCCAGACCGGTGGCGGCGAGGTGCTCGCCGAGGCGCCCGTCCTCCCCGCGACGATGGCCGCCACCGAGTCATGGCCGCCGAACGTGGCGAAGGCGACCCGGCTGCTGCACCCGCGCGGCGTCGTCGTCGTCGCCTCCCCGGACGCGCCTCCGCTGCCCTTCGCCGACGCGGCCTTCGACCTCGTCACCTCCCGGCATCCCGCCACCGTGTGGTGGGGGGAGATCGCCCGAGTGCTGCGCGGTGGGGGAACCTACTTCGCCCAGCACGTCGGCCCCGAGACCTCGTGGGAGCTCGTCGAGTACTTCCTGGGCCCGCAGCCGGAATCCCGTCACCGGCGTCACCCGGATCTGGAGACGGCCGAGGCCCGCGCCGCCGGGCTCCAGGTCATCGACGTGCGGATGGAACGCCTGCGGATGGAGTTCTTCGACGTCGGCGCCGTCGTCTACTTCCTTCGCAAGGTCGTCTGGACCGTCCCCGGCTTCACCGTCGACGCGTACCGCGACCGGCTGCTCGAACTCCACCGGCACATCCAGGAGCAGGGCGCGTTCACAGCGCAATCCACCCGGACGCTCATCGAGGCCCGCAAGCCCTGACCGGTGCCTCGCGGCCGATACCCGGTCCCGCACCTGGGCCGCGCGCCAGGCGGGGCCGCCCGGCCGCCGGATGACCTTGTACGGCGGAGGCCTGTTCGTAGTGCCGCATCAAGCAACGTTGGTCCTGCCGGGATGACGCGCCGTCTTGGTGCCGGCTCCGGGAGATGAGGCGTTTGCGATCACCGATTCGGGAGGTTGGTAGTGCGGCACCGCCGACCGTCTCTGTTCTGTCGCAGGCACCTGCTGTAATCACCTCATGCCTCGACGTGTTGATCCGGATGCTGCCCGGACGGTGATGCGTACCGCCCGGGTCGGCCTGCGTCTCACGCCCGGCCAGCGGGAGCGGTGTTTCGGGCTGCTTGCCTCAGCCGGGGACGTGTGGGCGTGCGTGCTGGATATGAACCGGTGGCGGCGCCAGCGCGGCCTGCCCGCCGTGGCCTCGTATCAGGCGTTGTGCCGGGAGTTGTCGGCGGCCGGTCCGGGCACGTTCGGTGAACTGGACACCAAGGGGGCGCGGTCGGTGCTACGCCGCTACAGCGACGCGTGGTTCGCCGCCGCCAAACGCCGCAAGGACGGGGATGCCTGCGCCCGGTTCCCGCCGCCGCAAACGCCGCCTGGTGCCGGTCCGGTACTACCACGGCATCTTCACCCTGGAGGACCAGCGGTTACGACTTCCCGCCGGTCGCGGGTGTCCGCCGTTGTGGGTGCGGCTGGACCGGGAGGCGCCCTACCCGATCGAGCAGGTCCGGTCGGTCACCTTGCTGAACGAGGGCCGCCGGTTGTTCGTCGAGGTGACCGCCGAAGTCCCCGTCGCCACCTATGAGCCCGACCCGGACCGGGTGGCCGGAGTAGATCCGGGAGTGATTCATCCGTTCGCGGTGGCCGGACCCGACGCAGAAGGTCTCATCGTGTCGGGGCGGGCGATCCGCGCCGAAACCCACCTGCATCTCAAAGACGGCAAATACCGCCGCCGGACGATGGCCGCCCGAGCACCGAAGCCGGGGCAGGTGGGGTCGCGACGGTTGCGGAAGTTCCGGGCCCGGCAGCGGAAGCTGGAGGCCCGGCACAAGCGCCGCGTGAGGCAGGCCCAGCACGAGGCGGCCAAGACCGTGATCGGCTGGGCGGTGCAGCGCCGCGTCGGGACGCTGGTGATCGGTGACCCGCGCGGGGTGCTGGGCCTGAAGGCCGGGCGGCGGCACAACAAACGCGTCCGGGACTGGCGGGTCGGCTACCTGCTCCGCTGTTTGAAGGACAAGGCCGAGCAGGCCGGGATCCGCGTCGTGCTCGTGGACGAGCGCGGCACGTCCTCGACCTGCCCGTCCTGCGACCGGCGGGTACCCAAACCCACCGGCCGCCGCTTCACCTGCACGCATTGTGATTTCAGCGGGCACCGCGACCTGGTCGGCGGCGCCAACATCGCCCGGCGAGGACCGGGCGGCACCATCACCACCAACAACCCGTTCCCCGTGGTGATCACGCACCGTCGAGCCGGACGGCACCTCCCCGGTACCGGACCAGCCCGGCGTGACCCAAGACGACGCCCCCATCACGGCACCGTCAAAAGGTCCAATGGCCGGCCGCGGCCCGCCCCACCCCCGTGGGGAGTCGCTCGCCCCATGCGAGGATCAACCAACACGGCCAAAACGACCAACGTTGGTTGACGCGGCACTAGCGGATCGCGGACAGGTCGAAGTTGTCGAACCACACCTGCACGTTCCCGCCGCTTCCGCCGTTCTCCTGCGCGGCGACCAGCCCTGCCGCGCCGTTGGCGAGGGGGCCGCTCTTGTCGGAGGTCTCGGCGGCGAGGGTGCCGTTCAGCCACAGGCGCAGCCGTACTCCACCGTCCTGCTCCTCGCACGCCGCCTGGAGGCGGTTCCGCTTTCGATGCTCGAAACCGGCGGCGGACTGTTTCTTGACCAGCTCCCGGGTGCCGGCCCTGCCGGCGGCCTTCCGGATCAGTACGCCCTGGCCGTCCGCGCGGACCAGGAACTCGTAGTAGGCGGTGTCGTCGCTCGTGCCGGTACTCCGGCAGAAGACGCCCAGCATCCCGTACGCCGGGCCGCCCAGCACCGTCGCGTCCGCGCTGATGAGCGCCCGCTTCGGCGCGTCCCTGGCGACCTTGTCGGACGGGGCCTTCTCCGCCCGGCGCGTGTAGATGCTGCTCCCCGCGTCGATGCGGTATCCGCTCGCGTAGTAGCCGCTCCCGGCGTACCAGGTCGAGCCCGACCAGCCCGAGGACGTGTTGGAGAAGTCGTCGGCGTAGAAGGGGACCGTCTTCGACGGCGGCCCGTCGGAGCCGGTCAGCGCGAATACGGCGCCGAGGCCGACGACCAGCACCCCGGCGGCCCCGCCCCCGGCGAGCAGCCATCGCCGGCGACGCGGCGCGGCGCCGCGAGGAGCGTCGGGGCGCGTCTCGTGGCCGTTCGGCACCGGCCGGTCCCGGGCGGGTCCCATGGCCGCGGACACCGTGCGGTCCGCCGGAGGCGGTGACGTCCGGTCGTCCGGGAGGGCCCACGTACGGCCGAGGGTGTCGGCGGCGTGCGCGGTGTCCTCGTGCGGGCGCCCGGTGAGCCGGTCGAGGAGCTCCTGCGCGGACGGGCGTCGCCGCGGATCCTTGTCGAGGGCCCGCACGACCAGCTCGCGCATCCCCTCGTCCAGGTCCGCGAGGTCCGGCTCGCCGTGCGCGATCCGGTAGAGGACGGCGGGCACGGTCGGGCCGTCGAAGGGCGGCCGTCCCGTGCCGGCGTACGCGACGACGCACCCCCAGGCGAACATGTCCGAGGCCGGCGTCGCGGTCTCGCCCATCACCAGCTCGGGCGCCATGTAGGCGGGCGTCCCGATGAACTGCCCGGTCCGCGTCGCGCCGGAGACGGTGTCCAGCGCCCGGGCGATCCCGAAGTCGATGACGCGCGGGCCGACCGACGACAGCAGGACGTTCGCGGGCTTGAGGTCACGGTGCACCACGCCGGCCGCGTGGATCGCGGTGAGCGCGGTGGCGACCCCGACCGCCAGGTGCTCCAGAGCGGCTCCGCGCATCGGCCCGCCGTCGCGTACGAAGGCGTCCAGGTCGGGTCCGTCGACGAACTCGGTCACGACGAACAGCGGCTCGCCGTCGATCCGGGCGTCCAGCACCGGAGCCGTGCAGAAGCGCCGCACCCTGCGGGCGGACTCGACCTCCCGGCGGAACCGGTCCCGGAACATCTCGTCGTCGGCCAGCTCCGGGTTGATGACCTTGACCGCGACGCGCTCCCCGCGCGCGCTCTCCCCGAGGTAGACCGTGCCCATGCCGCCCCGGCCGATCCGGCCGACGAGCCGGTAGTCGCCGAGCCGGGGCGGGTCCTCGGGCCGCAGCCGATCGATCGAGCTCGTTCCCGTCACGACGGCCCGCCCCTCCTGTCGCTCGATGAGCGATAAGACTAGTGGGCGGGGCGGGCGGTTCCGGACTTACGGGACGAGCAGCAATTTGCCGGTCGTCCGGCGGCCCTCGAGGTCCTCGTGGGCCCGGCCCGCGTCGGCGAGGGGATACCGCCCGCCGACGTGCACCGACAGCTCACCGGAGGCGATCCAGCCGAACAGGTCGTCGGCCCGCCACAGGAGCTCCTCGCGGGTGGCGACGTAGTGCACCAGCGTGGGTCGCGTCAGGAACAGCGAGCCGCCCGCGTTGAGCCGCTGCGGGTCGACCGGCGGCACCGGCCCGCTGGCGGCGCCGTACAGCGCGAGCAGGCCGCGCGGCCGCAGGGAGGCGAGGCTGCCGTCGAAGGTGGTCTTGCCGACGCCGTCGTAGACGACCGGCACGCCGCCGGTGCGCCGGTGGACCTCCTCGGCGAAGCCGTCGTAACGGAGGACCTCGTCGGCGCCGGCGTCGCGGGCGAGCTTCTCCTTCTCGTCGGTGGAGACGGTGCCGATCACCCGGCCGCCCCGCAACTTGATCATCTGGGTGAGCAGCAGCCCCATGCCACCGGCCGCGGCGTGCACGAGCGCGGTGTCGCCCGGCTTGATCTCATGCGTCGAGTGCGTCAGGTAGTGGGCGGTCAGGCCCTGCAGCAGCACCGCGGCGGCCAGGTCGGGGGCCACTCCGTCGGGCACCGGGACGACCCGGTCGGCCGGGGCGACGGCGCGCTCGGCGTACGCCCCCCGCAGCTCGGCGGAGGCCACGACGTCGCCGACCCGTACGTCGGTCACCCCGTCGCCGACCGCCGTGACACGCCCGGCCCCCTCGGCGCCGGGAACGGCCGGCGTCTCCTTCGGATAGACGCCCTGCCGCTCGTACACGTCCCTGAAGTTGACCCCCGCGGCGGCGAGCTCGATGACGACCTCGCCCGGGCCCGGCTGCGGATCCGGGACCTCGCTGAGCCGCAGCACGTCCGGTCCGCCGTGCTCGGTCATCTGGATCGCGCGCATCGCGACCTCCTTACGTTCGATTCCCATCGAACATTAGCGCGCCGGTCCGGGCGCTAGCGCGCCGGTCCGGGCGCGGGAAAAACGGGCTGAGGCGGGCCCGCCCACGTACTAAGTTCGGAACTTCGCGCTTCCCATCGACCGAAAGGCTTTCGTCATGCCCACAAGAGAGGCGGAGGACACCGACCCCGAGATATCCGCCGAACGCGCGCACCTGACGCTCTCGCGGGAGGCACTGCACCGCATGCGGGAGAACGTCCTGGCGCTGGACGCGTCCGTGGCCGGCGACTGGGTCTCGGCCGAGGTGCTGAGCGCCGAGCTCGCCAAGCGCGCCGAGTCGCTGCGGGACGACCCCGCCACCGCCCTGTTCTTCGGACGCGTCGACCATCCGGACGAACGCCTGTACGTCGGGCGGCGGCACGTGCACGACGACGGCGGCCGGGCACTGGTCATCGACTGGCGGGCGCCCATGGCGCGGCCGTTCTACAAGGCGAGCACCGCGGACCCGATGGGGCTCGTGCTGCGCCGCCGGTTCGGGTACTCCGGCGGCGAGCTGACCGCGTTCGAGGACGAGGACTTCTCCGCTCCCGTGGAGTCACGGCTGCTGATCGAGGAGATCGAGCGGCCCCGCGTCGGCCCCATGCGCGACATCGTCGCCACGATCCAGCCCGAGCAGGACGACATCGTCCGCGCCGACGCGGACCATACGCTGTGCGTCCAGGGCGCGCCGGGCACCGGCAAGACCGCCGTCGGCCTGCACCGGGTCGCCTACCTGCTGTACGCCCACCGGGAGCGGATGCGCCGGGGCGGCGTCCTCGTCATCGGCCCGAGCGCGTCCTTCCTCGACTACATCCGCGGCGTGCTGCCCGCCCTCGGCGAGGTGAACGTCGAGCAGCGCACCCTCGACCAGGTCGTGGCCGCCGTTCCGGTGACGGCCCGGGACGAGGCCGCCGTCGGGCGGATCAAGGGCGACGCCCGCATGGCGGAGGTGCTGCGCCGCGCGGTCTGGAGCCACCTGAGCGAGCCGTCCGAGGCGCTCGTGGTACCGCGCGGCACCCGACGCTGGCGCGTCCCCGGCTACGAGATCACTGAGCTGGCCGAGGCGCTGCGCGACCGCGGCGTCCGGTACGGCGCCGGCCGCGACCTGCTCGGCCACCGGATCGCGCACGCCGTCCTGGTGCGGATGGAGACCGGGGGCGAGGTGTGCGACGACCGGACCCACGAGGCGGTCCGCCGGACCCGCCCGGTCAAGGCGATGGTCGACCAGGTCTGGCCGGCCGTGGACCCGGTGCGCGTGGTGATGCGCCTGCTCTCCGACGCGGAGTTCCTCGGCCGGGCCGCCGACGGCCTCCTCGACCCGGCCGAGCAGGCGGCGCTGCTGTGGGACCGGCCGCCGCGCGGCCCGAAGTCGGCCCGCTGGACGCTCTCCGACGCCGTCCTCGTCGACGAGGCCGCCGACCTGGTCAGCCGCACCTCGAGCCTGAGCCACGTCGTCCTGGACGAGGCGCAGGACCTGTCGGCCATGCAGTGCCGCGCGGTCGGCCGGCGCTGCGAGACCGGCTCGGTGACCGTACTCGGCGACATCGCCCAGGGCACCACGCCGTGGGCGGTCGGCGACTGGCCGACACTGCTGCGGCACCTGGGGAAGCCGGGCGCGGACCTGACCGTCCTCGATCGCGGCTACCGCGTGCCGCGCCAGATCATCGACTTCGCGAGCCGCCTGCTCCCGCGCATCGCCCCGGAGCTACCGAGCTGCTCCACCCCGCGTCGGTGTGCCCTTACGTTATGCGGACACGACGCCCCGCGCAAATCGATTCCGCGATCGGCCCGTCCCCG
>NZ_JBFAUT010000031.1:0-102767 GCF_040679475.1 Actinoallomurus sp. NPDC052274 | reverse complement strand
CAACAGGGTGTCCCGGCGTGCGGTGCCTGCGCGGGTCAGCAGGGTGTCCCGGCGTGCGGTGCCTGCGCGGGACAACAGGGTGTCCCGGCGTGCGGCTCCGCGGTGAACGGGCCGGCCGGGAACGTCGCCGACCACCCGGCCGGCGCCCCGTGCGCCTCGTCGCCGGCGCGCGTCGCGGCCGAGCCCGGCAAGGCGGCCGCGACCGGAGTCGACAGCGGAATCCACCGCGGCGGTACGGCCGAGGCGCCGATCGGGCCCGGCATCGGGCCGGAGCGGCCCGCTCCGAGCGAGGACACGCCCATCGTGATCGGCAAGGACCGCCACTGCCTGACGCAGGGGCCGGGCTTCGTCTGCCCGCTCGGCGCCATCCCGCCGGGCAGGACCCGCAAGCTCCGGCTGGCCGTGCGGGCCCGGCCGCACGCCCACCCGGGCAGGCTCCGCTGCCTCAGCACGGTCGCGTCCGGGACGCCGGACGAGAACCCGGCCAACAACAGTGTCGCCTGCCACACCCGCAACGCCCGGCCGATGCCGGTGCGGCCGGTCCCGGGCGTCCATCGCCTGCCGCACACCGGCTTCCCGTACGCGACGGTGGCGCTGTCGGGGATGGGACTGGCGGCCGTCGGCCTCCTCCTGGTGTGGATCGGTCGCGCGCGGCGCGGCGAAGAGGTCTAGACCAAATAGTGCATTAGACGGTGGCGGGGTAGCAGGATGGGAGCCATGCTTCTGCGGATCTTCACAGAGCCCCAGCAGGGGGCGAGCTACGACACCCTGCTCCGCGTCGCCAAGGCCACCGAGGAGTGCGGCTTCGACGCGTTCTTCCGCTCCGACCATTACCTGAAGATGGGAGACGTCAGCGGCCTGCCGGGGCCGTCCGACGCCTGGATCACCCTGGCCGGACTGGCCCGGGAGACCCGGCGGATCCGTCTCGGCACGCTGGTGACCGCCGCGACCTTCCGGTTGCCCGGTCCGCTGGCCATCTCCGTGGCCAACGTCGACCAGATGAGCGGAGGACGCGTCGAGCTCGGGCTGGGCACGGGATGGTTCGAGGAGGAGCACACCGCGTACGGCATCCCGTTCCCGAGCCTGAGCGAGCGTTTCGACCGGCTGCACGAGCAGTTGCAGATCGTGACGGGGCTGTGGGAGACGCCGACCGGTAAGACGTTCTCCTTCGAGGGCGACCACTACCGGGTGACGGATTCGCCCGCGCTGCCGAAGCCCGCGCAGCAGCCGCGCCCCCCTCTGATCATCGGGGGCGTCGGCGCGAAGCGGACACCCCGGCTGGCGGCGCGGTACGCCGACGAGTACAACGTGCCCTTCAACGGGCTGCAGGAGACCGGGTCGGCGTACGAGCGCGTGCGGGCGGCCTGTGAGCAGGGTGGCCGGTCCTGCCAGTCGATGACCTTCTCCGCCGCGCAGGTCGTGTGCTGCGGGCGGGACGAGGCGGAGATCGCGCGCCGGGCCGAAGCGATCGGCCGGCGGGTCGACGAACTGCGCGAGAACGGCCTGGCCGGCACCCCGGCCGAAGTGGTGGAGAAGATCGGCCGGTTCCGTGAGCTCGGCGCCGAGCGGATGTATCTCCAGGTGCTCGACCTCGACGATCTGGACCACCTCGAGCTCATCGCGAGCGAGGTGCTCCGCCAGGTGTGACGGTCATGCCAGGTTGATCGCCCGGTGTCGGAGGACGCCGGGCGATCGCCCTTTTTTGCGGCAGAATCCCGGCATGCCCTCTCTACGGCCGTTGACGTCCCAGGACCCGCCGGAGATCGCCGGCTATCGCCTGCTCGGCCGGCTGGGCGAAGGCGGCCAGGGAGTCGTCTGCCTCGGCGAGTCGCCGTCCGGCGAGCGGGTGGCCGTCAAGCTGCTGCGGTCCGCCGGTGACGCGCGCGAGCGGCGGTACTTCGCCAAGGAACTGGCCGCCGCGCGGAAGGTCGACCCGTTCTGTACGGCGCGGATCCTCGCGGCCGATGTCGAGGGCGAGGTGCCCTACATCGTCAGCGAGTTCATCGACGGCCCGTCGCTGCGTCAGGTGGTGGGGGAGAACGGCCCGTTGCGCGGGTCGGCGCTCCAACGGCTGGCGATCGGCACGGCGACCGCCCTGGTCGCGATCCACCAGGCGGAGGTCGTCCACCGTGATTTCAAACCGGCCAACGTCATGATGGGGCCCGACGGGCCACGCGTGATCGACTTCGGGGTGGCGTACGTCGTCGACGCCACGCTCAGCGGTCACATCACCGGGACCCCGGCGTTCATGGCGCCGGAGCAGTTGCGCAACGAGCCGCCGGGACGGGCGGCGGACATGTTCGCCTGGGGCGGGACGATCGTGTACGCGGCGACGGGCCGGCCCCCGTTCGGGCAGGACCACATCGGCGCGGTGGTGAGCCGGATCCAGCACGCGCCGCCGGACCTCGGCGACCTCCAGGGCCCCCTGCGGGTGATCGCGGCGGCCTGCCTGGACAAGGACCCGGCCCGGCGGCCGTCGGCGCGGCAGGCCCTGGCCTGGCTGCTCGGCGAGGAGCCGCTGCCATCCCCCGGGCAGGGGACGGCCGGACCGACCGTTCGCCGGCACCCTGCACCCGTTCCCTGGGCTCCCGGTGCGGCGCCGTCCGTCACCACGCCCTCGGCGCATCCGTACGCCACCACCAGGGAGCCGTACGGACCCGGTGGTCCCGCCGCCTCGCGGTCAGGGTCCGGAGGACGGACGGCGTTGGGAGCGGGGGCGGTGGTCGTCGCGGCGCTGGTGGCCGTCGCCGTGACGCTCGTCCCCTGGAACGCCGGGGCGGGCCGTACGCACAAGCCGACGCCCACGCCGACGCCGACACCCCCGGCGAACCTCACGTGGTTCGACACGCTGGGCCTGCCGCTGCGCTCCGGCTGGACCGTCGTCGACACCGAGTTCTCCGGGAAGCACGTGCTGACCGATCGGTGCACGGACCCGAAGGCCGAATTCTTCAGGACGCCGTGCACCGGATTCTGGGTGATGGGCGCGAAACAGATCAACACCGCGGCGCACGGCTTCGGCAGCTATCTGGCGGGAAGGCAGATGTACTATCCGGCCTCAGACGTCGAACCGTGCCCGAACTTTCCGGAGGACTTCATCGTCATGCCGAAGAAGCCGGTGGTGACGGAGCAGCGCCGGATCGGCGGGCGTCCCGCGACGTACAGCGAATACGCCGTCAGTTGCGCCGAGCAGGGCGGCGCTCACCGGACCACCAGTGGTTATACCGAGCGTGAATGGTATATCGCCGACCGGCAGGTCCTCATCATCGATGTGACCTCCAATCCCGACCTTCCGGACGTGCTTTCCAAGGCGTACTGGCACTGAGGTGCCGGTCGGCGCACGCGCTGAATGTCGATCGCGAGACCTCCGCCCAACGAAAACCAGTGGGGGAGGAGCCGGGCATCCGGAACACTGTGCCGTGTGCTGCTGACGATCACCACGACCGTGCGCCCGGCCACCGATCTCGGGTACCTGCTGGTCAAGCACCCCGAGCGGGTGCAGACGTTCGAGCAGTCCTTCGGCACCGCGCACGTCTTCTACCCCGACGCGTCACCCGACCGGTGCACCGCGGCGCTGCTCCTCGACGTCGACCCGATCAAGCTGGCGAAGGCGCGGAAGACGCCGGACCTGTCCCTCGGGCAGTACGTCAACGACCGGCCGTACGCCGCGTCGTCCCTGCTGGCCTCGGCGATGGCGAACGTCTTCCGCACCGCGATGCGCGGCGCGAGCCGGGACCGCGCCGCGCTGGCGGCGACGCCGATCCCGCTGACGGTCACGCTGCCCGCGCTGCCGTGCCGGGGCGGCGCGGAGGCGGCCCGGCGGCTGTTCGAGCCGCTCGGCTGGCGGGTGACGGCCCGGCCGGTCCCGCTCGACCCGGAGTTCCCGCAGTGGGGCGACTCCCGGTACGTCACGCTCACGCTCGAAGGCGAGCTGAAGCTGGCCGACGCGCTGAACCAGGTGTACGTCCTGCTGCCCGTCCTCGATGATTCAAAGCACTACTGGATCGCCTCGGACGAGGTGGACAAGCTGATCCGGGCGGGCGCGGGCTGGCTGGCGGCGCACCCGGAGCGCGGCCGCATCACCCGCCGTTACCTGGCGAACCGCCGCGGCCTGGTCCGTACGGCGCTGGCCCGTCTTGCCGAGGCCGACGACCGTCCGGAGGACGCGCTCGACCGGGACCCGATCGACGAGGAGCCGACCGTGTCCGACCCGGCGGCCGCCGAGCCGGGCGACGCGGAGACCGGCACCGAGGCGGCGGCCCCGCCGGTCCCGCTCGCCGAACGCCGCGTCCAGGCGGTGCTCGACGTGCTGCGGGCCGAAGAGGCGCAGCGGGTCATCGACCTCGGCTGCGGCTCCGGGAAGCTGCTGACCCGGCTGCTGCAGGACCCGTACTTCCGCTCCGTCGCGGGCACCGACGTCTCGCCGCGGGCCATCATGATCGCCCAGCGGCGGCTCAAGCCCGCGCGCCTCACGCGTGCGCAGGAGGAACGGCTGAGCCTCTTCACGGCGGCGCTCACCTACGCCGACGACCGGTTCCACGGCTACGACGCGGCGGTGCTGATGGAGGTCATCGAGCACGTGGACGTGCCGCGGCTGCCCGCCGTCGAACGCGTCGTGTTCGGCGACGCCCGGCCACGGGTCGTGGTCGTCACGACGCCGAACGCCGAGTACAACGTCCGCTACGAGGGCCTCACCGGCTTCCGGCACCCGGACCACCGGTTCGAGTGGACCCGCGCGGAGTTCCGGGAGTGGGCCGCACGGGTCGCCGGAGCGTACGGCTACCAGGTCCGGTACGTCCCGGTCGGCGACGACGACAGCGAGGTCGGCGCGCCGACCCAGATGGGGGTTTTCACCCGATGACAGAGCTCGAGAGTACGGAGGTCGAGGCCCGGGAGCTCGTGATCCCGGAGCTGGCGCTCGTCGTGCTGGTCGGCGTGTCGGGCTCCGGCAAGTCCCACTTCGCCCGCCGGCACTTCGCCCCGACCCAGGTGGTGTCCTCGGACTACTGCCGGGGCGTCGTGTCGGACGACGAGAACGACCAGTCGGCCACCGCCGACGCCTTCGACCTGCTGCATTACATCGTGCGCACGCGCCTGCGGCGCGGCCTGCTCACGGTCGTGGACGCCACCAACGTGCAGCCGCGCTCGCGCGAGCAGCTGGTGCGGATCGCCAAGGAGCACGATGTGCTCGCCGTCGCGGTCGTCCTCGACGTGCCCGAGTCGGTCGCGATGGAGCGCAACGCCGCCCGGACCGACCGGGACCTGCCCGACCACGTCGTTCCCCGGCAGCGTCGCGAGTTGCGGCGCGGGCTGCGCGGACTGCACCGGGAGTTCAAGCGCGCGTACGTGCTGCGCGGCGAGGAGATCGACCGGGCCGTCGTCACGTACGACAAGGCGTGGTCGGACAAGCGGCACATCACCGGCCCGTTCGACCTGATCGGCGACGTGCACGGCTGCCGGGCCGAGCTGGAGGACCTGCTCACCGAGCTCGGGTACGCGATCGAGCGCGACCCGCTCGGCCGCCCGGTGGGCGCCGCGCATCCCGAGGGCCGGACCGCCGTCTTCCTGGGCGACCTGGTCGACCGGGGGCCCGACACCCCCGGCGTGCTCCGTCTCGCCATGGGCATGGTCGCCGCCGGGACCGCGCTGTGCGTCCCCGGCAACCACGAGAACAAGCTCGTACGCGCGCTCAGGGGCCGCCGGGTCACGGTCGGCCACGGCCTCGCCCAGTCGCTCGAACAGCTCGGGAACGAGCCCGAGGAGTTCCGCGCGGCGGCGCTGGCCTTCATGGACGGCCTCGTCAGCCACCTGGTCCTCGACGGAGGGCGCCTCGTCGTGGCGCACGCGGGGCTCAAGGAGGCCTACCACGGACGGGCGTCGGGCCGCGTACGGTCGTTCGCGCTGTACGGCGAGACGACCGGCGAGACCGACGAGTACGGCCTGCCCGTGCGGTACCCGTGGGCGAACGACTACCGGGGCGAGGCCATGGTCGTGTACGGCCACACCCCGGTGCCCGAGCCGGAGTGGGTCAACAACACGCTGTGCGTCGACACCGGCTGCGTCTTCGGCGGCCGGCTGACCGCGCTGCGCTACCCGGAGAAGAGGCTCGTCTCGGTCCCCGCGCACGAGGTCTGGTACGAGCCGGTCCGGCCGCTCGTCCCGGAGACCGCGACCGCGCCCGGCTCGCACCGGGAGTCCGGTGTGCTGCGCATCGCCGACGTACGGGAGGCGGTCCGGACGCGGCTGATGGGCCGCGTCAGCGTCCGCGACGAGAACGTCTGGCCGGCCCTGGAGGTCATGAGCCGGTTCGGCGTCGACCCACGCTGGCTGGTGTACCTGCCGCCGACGATGGCCCCCGCTCCCACGTCCGCGTTCGAGGGATACCTGGAGCACCCGGCCGAGGCGTTCGAGGAGTACCGGCGGCAGGGCGTCGCGCGGGTCGTGTGCGAGGAGAAGCACATGGGCTCGCGTGCCGTCGTGGTCGTCGCCCGCGACGAGCGCGCCGCCGCCGACCGGTTCGGGGTGGACGACGGCACGACCGGGGCGGTCTACACGCGGACCGGCCGGCCGTTCTTCCCGGACCCGGCGACGACGGAGGAGTTCCTGGCGCGGGTCCGGGCGGCCGCGGGCGGGCTGTTCGCCGAGCTCGGGACCGGGTGGCTCGTGCTGGACTGCGAGCTGATGCCGTGGTCGGCCAAGGCCGTCGAGCTGCTGCGCACCCAGTACGCCGCGACCGGCGCGGCGGCCCGCGCCGCGCTGCCTATGGCCGCGGACGTCCTCGACCGCGCCGCCGCGCGCGGCCTGGACGTGGCCGCGCTGCGCGACCGCGTGACCCGCCGGTCGGCCAACGCGGAGCTGTTCCGGGACGCCTACGCGCGCTACTGCTGGCCGACGGAAGGGCTGAAGGGACTGCGGCTGGCCCCGTTCCAGGTGCTCGCCGGGGAGGGCCGCTCGTACGCCGAGCGGGACCACCTGTGGCACCTGGCGGTCGCCGACCGGCTGGCCGCCGCCGACGCGGAGCTGTTCGCGCCGACCCGGTCGCACGTCCTGGACCTGAACGGCGACGAGTCCGCCGCGGTCGCGTGGTGGACGGAGCTGACCGCGGCCGGCGGCGAGGGCATGGTCGTCAAGCCGCTGCCCCCGGCCGAGGGCGGTGGACCGGCGCCGGCCGGGCCGGACGGGGAGCGCCGCCTCGTACAGCCCGGCCTGAAGTGCCGGGGCCGGGAGTACCTGCGGATCATCTACGGGCCGGACTACACCGAGCCGGAGCACCTCGAACGGCTGCGGCAGCGGTCGCTGGGCCGCAAGCGGTCCCTCGCCATGCGGGAGCACGCCCTCGGTCTGGAGGCCCTGGACCGGCTGGCGGCCGGAGAGCCGCTCTGGCGGGTCCACCAGGCGGTGTTCGGCGTGCTCGCGCTCGAGTCCGAGCCCGTCGACCCCCGCCTCTGAGGTCGGGGCCTGCCCTCCGGGTTCCGGTTCACGGGCCCTGCCCTCCGGGCTGTGGTCCCCGGGCCTCGAACTCCGGGCTGTGATCTTCGGGCGTCGCGCGGAGGACGCATCCGCGATCTTCCGCGCGGCGCGCCGGGGGCCGTACGTTCGGTGGTGGCCGCCGCCGCGGCCCGGAACGAAAGGTCGATCGAATGGCATTCGCCGACGTCCCCCTGCTCGACGGCCCGGTCGAGATCCGAGGCGCGCTGGATCTGGAGCGCACCGAGGCCGGGCTTCGCCCCCGGCGTCTGCCGAGCTGGACGAGGCCGCAGATCCCGAGCCCGTTCTGTGAGCTCGTGGTGGCCATGCCGTCCGGTGTCCGGATGGTGTTCGCCACTGAGGCGACGGGGCTGGAACTCGACGTGCTGACCACCAAGACGCTGGGCTCCACGGGCGAGCCCAATTCCGGCGGTGTGTTCGAGCTGGTGGTGGACGGTGTGCCGGGGGAGCGGGTCGCCACGCCCGACGGCAATGTGCTCGCCATGGACACGTCCGGCGTCAAGCCCCCGGAGATCACGCCGGGTGAGCCCGCCACCGTGCGCTTCGGGCCGCTGCCGCCCGGGCGCAAGGAGGTCGAGATCTGGCTTCCGCAGAGCGCCCCGGTGGAGCTGATCGCGTTGCGCGCCGACGGGCCGGTGCATCCGCCGCAGCCCGATCCCCGGCCGCGCTGGGTGCACCACGGCAGCTCGATCAGCCACTGCGTGGAGGCCGACAACCCGCTCGGCACCTGGCCCGTCGTCGCGGCGCGGGCCGCCGACGTGAACGTCTTGAACCTCGGGCTGGCGGGCAACGCCATGCTCGATCCGTTCACCGCCCGGACCATCCGCGACCTGCCCGCCGACCTGATCAGCCTCAAACTCGGCATCAACGTCGTCAACGGCGACACCATGCGGCTGCGGGCCTTCGAACCCGCGGTGCACGGCTTCCTCGACACCGTGCGCGAGGGCCACCCGGAGACGCCGCTGCTGGTCATCTCGCCGATCCTGTGCCCGATGGTGGAGGATCGGCCCGGCCCGACGTTCGACGACATCGAGGACGGGGTCGTGCGCTTCCGCTCGGTCGGCGACCCGGCGGGACTCGCCGCGGGCGCCCTGAGCCTCTCGGTGATCCGGGAGGCCCTGCACCGGATCGTGGGGGAGCGGTCGGCCACGGACCCGAACCTGCACTACCTGGACGGACGCGAGCTGTTCGGCGAATCGGACCTCGCCGACCTGCCCGACGCGCTGCACCCGAACGCCGCCGGGTACCGCCGGATGGGGGAGCGCTTCGCCGCGTACGCCTTCGCCGCGGGCGGCCCGTTCGCCCACTGACGCGCTCCCGGTCGAGGACACGCTCCCGCCCGCTGACGCGCTCGCGGCCGCCGACGTCCGGACGGACGCCGGCGGCCGGGAGCACCGCCTCGTGCCGGCGACCGGCGGTGCCGGCGACCGGCGGTGCCGTCTCGTGCCGACGGGCGCCGGCGGCCGGCGACGCGGCCCGGTCGGACCCGTTCAGTCCGCGGAGACCTCGCGGCCGTCCTCGGACCAGAGCGTGTGGAAGACGCCCTCCCGGTCGGTGCGACGGTAGGTGTGCGCGCCGAAGAAGTCCCGCAGGCCCTGGATGAGCGAGGCGGGGCCGCGCTCCCGGCGGAAGCCGTCGTAGTAGGCCAGCGCCGAGGAGAAGGCGGGAGTGGGCACGCCCAGCTCGACCGCCGTGCGCACGACCTTGCGCCAGGCGTCCTGAGCGCCCGCGACGGCGTCCCGGAAGTAGTCGTCCAGGAGGAGGTTGGACAGCTCCGGGTCGCGGTCGTAGGCGTCCTTGATCCGGTTGAGGAACCGGGCGCGGATGATGCAGCCGCCGCGCCAGATCGTCGCGAGCGTGCCGGGCTGGACGTCCCAGCCGTACTCGTTGGACGCGGCGCGGATCTGCTCGAACCCCTGCGCGTAGGCGACGACCTTCGAGGCGTACAGCGCGTCGCGCACCGCGTCGACGAAGTCGCCTCCCGCCTGCCCGGCGGACGGGCCCGGCAGGATCTTCGACGCCTTGGTCCGCTCGTCCTTGCGCGCGGACAGCGCCCGCGCGAACACCGCCTCGGTGATCGCGGTCACCGGAACGCCGAGCTCCAGCGCCGACTGGGCGGTCCAGCGGCCGGTGCCCTTCTGCTCGGCCTCGTCGAGGATCACGTCGACGAGCGGCTTGCCGGTCGTCTCGTCGATGTGCGCGAGCACCTTGGCGGTGATCTCGATGAGGAACGACTCCAGGTCGCCTTCGTTCCACTGTTGGAAGACGCGCGCGATCTCCGGGGCGCTCAGCCCGGCGGCGTGCGTGAGCAGGTCGTACGCCTCCGCGATGAGCTGCATGTCGGCGTACTCGATGCCGTTGTGCGCCATCTTGACGTAGTGGCCGGCGCCGTCCGGCCCGATGTATGCGCAGCACGGCGTGCCGTCCACCTGTGCCGCGATGGCGGTGAGGATCGGCTCGACGGGGTCGTACGCCTCGCGCGGGCCTCCCGGCATGATGCTCGGCCCGTTCAGGGCGCCCTCCTCGCCGCCGGAGATGCCGGCGCCGACGAAGTGGATGTCGTGCTCGGCGAGCTCGGCGACGCGCCGCCGGGTGTCCTCGAAGTGGGAGTTGCCGCCGTCGATGATGATGTCGCCGGCGTCGAGCAGCGGCAGCAGGTCCTTGATCACGGCGTCGACGGGTGCGCCCGCCTTGACCATGATGATGATCCGGCGGGGCCGGTCCAGCGCGGCGACGAACTCCTCGAGGGAGTACGCGGGCGTGAAGTCGCCCTCGTCACCATGGTGCTCGATGAGCTGCTTGGTGCGGCTCTCGGTCCTATTGTGCACGGCCACCGGGAACCCGTGGCGCGCGATGTTCCGCGCGAGGTTCTGGCCCATGACGGCGAGCCCGGTGACACCGATCTGGCTACCCATGATGCCGACACTAACCTCCGCGCCTCGAGGGGCACGCGCGCGGCTCGCGTTGGAGGGCGACGCCGGGGGAAATCGATTTCACCCAGCGCCCCGGACGGCGGGCCGCCGAGAGTGACTTCACGGCTGCAGGGCGTTATGTGACGAGAACATTTCGATGTCGTAACCGTCGGATTTCTCCGGCTTTCTCCCTCTATACGAACCCGTAACGGCGGAATACGTTGTGCGGCCAAACAAACCGTTCCTGGGGACCCCGAAGAAGGTGTCGACTTGATCTTCAAGCGCACGGCATGTCTCGCCGCGATCGCGGCCATGGCGACCGCCGCCCTCACCGGCTGCGGCGGCAGTGACGACAAGAAGGGTGGCGGCTCGGCCAAGGCGAAGGCCAAGGTCGGCATCATCCTGCCCGACACGAAGTCGTCCGTCCGCTGGGAGAACTTCGACCTCCCGGTGCTCAAGAAGGCGTTCGCGGCGGCCGGCATCCCCGCCGACATCCAGAACGCCGAGGGCGACAAGCAGCGGATGCAGACCATCGCCGACCAGATGATCACCAGCGGCGTGACCATGCTGGCGATCGTGAACCTCGACTCCAACTCCGGCGCGGCGATCGAGCAGAAGGCCAAGGCGCAGGGCGTCCAGACGATCGACTACGACCGCCTGACCCTCGGTGGGTCCGCGGACTACTACGTGTCGTTCGACGGCGTCCAGGTCGGCCGGGTCCAGGGCCAGGGCCTGCAGAAGTGCCTCGGTGACAAGGCGTCGAACATCGTCTACCTGGACGGCTCGCCGACGGACAACAACGCCACCCTGTTCAAGCAGGGCGCGCACGAGGTCCTGGACAAGGTGTCCAACTACAAGCAGGTCGCCGAGCAGGCCGTGCCCGACTGGGACAACCAGCAGGCCGCCACCATCTTCGAGCAGATGTACACCCAGCAGAAGGGCAAGATCGACGGCGTCCTCGCCGCCAACGACGGCCTCGGCAACGCCGCGATCTCCATCCTCAAGAAGAACAACGAGGCCGGCAAGGTCCCCGTGACCGGTCAGGACGCGACCGTGCAGGGCCTGCAGAACATCCTCGACGGCACCCAGTGCATGACGGTCTACAAGCCGAACAAGCTGGAGGCCGACAGCCTCGTCTCGGTCGTCACCGCGCTGGCCAAGGGCCAGAAGCCGCAGACCAACGCCACCTCCAACGACCCGCAGGGCCACCGGCAGGTGCCGTCGATCCTGCTGAACCCGGTCCTGATCAACAAGGACAACGTCAAGCAGGTCGTCACCGACGGCGGTAGCGGCATCACCGCCGCCGACCTCTGCAAGGGCGCCTACGCCGCCAAGTGCAAGACCGCCGGAATTCAGTAAGGAACGAGGGGCGCCCGGGTCACCGGGCGCCCCATCGCGCCTTTTAGGGAGTACGCAGCGTTGCCTGACAACGGAACCCCGACCCTCGAACTGGCGGGGATCAACAAGAGCTTCGGAGCCATCCATGTGCTCCACGACATCGACTTCGCGGTCTACCCGGGACAGGTGACCGCGCTCGTCGGCGACAACGGCGCGGGCAAGTCCACGCTGATCAAGTGCATCGCCGGCATCCACCCGACCGACTCGGGCCAGGTGCGGTTCGAGGGCCGGCCGGTGAGCATCAGCGGCCCCCGCGACGCCGCCGATCTCGGCATCGAGATCGTCTACCAGGACCTCGCCCTGGCCGACAACCTGGACATCGCCCAGAACATGTTCCTCGGCCGGGAGCGCAAGAAGGGCATCGTCCTGGACGAGGGCGCCATGGAGCAGGCCGCCCGCGAGACGCTGGCCAAGCTCTCGGTGCGCACCGTCAAGTCGGTCCGCCAGCAGGTGGCGAGCCTGTCCGGCGGTCAGCGGCAGACCGTGGCGATCGCCAAGGCCGTGCTGTGGGAGTCCAAGGTCGTGATCCTGGACGAGCCGACCGCGGCGCTCGGCGTCGCGCAGACCCGGCAGGTCCTGGACCTGGTGCGCCGCCTCGCGGAGACCGGCCACGGCGTCGTGCTGATCTCGCACAACATGAACGACGTCTTCGAGGTGGCGGACCGGATCACCTGCCTCTACCTCGGCCGCGTCGCCGCCGACGTCAAACGGTCCGACGTCACCCACAGCCAGGTGGTCGAGCTGATCACCACCGGACGCTCGGGTGACCTGGGCCTCGCTCCCTCGACCGCGGCAGAAAGCATCTGAGGTTCACATGTCCACCGAAACCCCCGAGCCGAACGTGGTCGACCCGGTGCCCGAGAAGCGGGCGGCGACGGCGACCCTCGCGGACTCGGACTTCTCCGCCGACACCCGTGAGCAGACGGTCTCGTCGGCGATCAACGGCTACGTCATCAAGCTCCGCTCCGGAGATCTCGGCGCGCTGCCGGCGGTGTTCGGGCTGATCGTCCTGATCATCCTCTTCTACGCGCTGCGCCCGGAGACCTTCCTCAGCAAGGGCAACATCGCCAACCTGCTCACGCAGGCGATGCCCGTCACGATCCTCGCGATGGGCCTGGTGTTCGTCCTGCTCCTCGGCGAGATCGACCTGTCGGCGGGCGTCGCCAGCGGCGCGTGCGCCGCGGTGATGGCCAAGCTCATGGTCGACGCGGGCCAGAACTGGGTCGTCGCGGTCCTCGCCGCGGCCGTGACCGGCCTGGTCATCGGCGCCGCCATCGGCGCGCTGGTGGCGATCGTGCGCATCCCGTCGTTCGTCGTGACGTTGGCGTTGTTCCTCGGCCTGCAGGGCATCGCGCTGAAGCTGATCGGCGAGGGTGGGACCGTTCCCGTCCACGACAAGGTCGTCTACGCGCTGGCCAACAAGTACATGCCGGTCTGGCTGGGCTGGACGGTGGCGGTCGTCGGCGTCCTCCTGTTCGCCGCCGTCAAGCTGCTGCGCTGGCAGCGGCAGAACGCCAAGGGCCTGTCCCGGCAGCCCCTCGTCCTCGTCGTCGTCCAGGTCGTCCTGGTCGCGATCGCGCTGCTGGGCGGCGCGTACATCCTCAACCTGAACCGGGCGCGCACCCCGCTGGCGCCGTTCTTCGGCGGCATCCCCTGGGGCGTGCCCCTGGTCGCGGTGCTCCTGATCGTCTGCACGTTCGTGCTGAGCCGTACCGCGTACGGCCGTCACGTGTACGCGGTCGGCGGCAACGCCGAGGCGGCGCGACGGGCCGGCATCAACGTCAACCGCATCCGGATGTCCGTGTTCATGATCGGCTCGCTGCTCGCCGCCGTCAGCGGCATCGTGGCCGCGTCCCGGCTGAACTCGGTGACCCCGGACGCCGGTGCCGGCAACACGCTGCTGTACGCCGTCGGCGCGGCCGTCATCGGCGGGACCAGCCTGTTCGGCGGCAAGGGCAAGGCCCGGGACGCCATCCTCGGTGGTCTGGTCATCGCGATCATCGACAACGGCCTCGGCCTGCTGGGGGCGAAGGCGTACGCCAACTACCTGATCACAGGTGGGTTCCTGCTGCTCGCCGCGAGCATCGACGCCCTGGCCCGGCGCCGGCGCTCCGCGACCGGTCGCTGAGCGCCGGGAGCGATCCGGTGACACGTCGGCGCATCCGCGGATCGACCCAGGACGACGTACGTCGGCACAACCTGGGCGCGATCCTGACCGAGGTGCACCGGCACGGCTGCCGGTCCCGGGCCGAGCTGACCGCGGAGATGGGGCTCAACCGGAGCACCATCGGGGATCTGGTCAGCGAGCTCGTCGACGCCGGTCTCGTCCTCGAGCGCTCCGCGAGCGCTCGAGGACGGGCCGGCCGTCCCTCCCTCGAGGTCCTGCCGTCGCCGCAGGCCGCGTACGTCCTCGCGGTCGACCTCGGCGTCCGGCACCTCGTGATGGCGAGGGTCGGGCTCGGCGGGCGGGTGCTCGACCGGGTTGAGGTCGACTCCGGGCGGGACTGGAGCGAGCTCGACGCGACGATCGACGCGATCGTCGACAACTGCCGCCGCCTGCGTGACGGAGCGCCGCAGGGCGCCCGTTGCGTCGGAGTCGGCCTGTCCGTGCCCGGCGTGGTCCGCCAGGGCGACGGGCTGCTGCGGTTCGCTCCGAACCTCGGCTGGATCGACCTGCCCCTCGGCGCGCGGCTGGGGGAGCGGCTCGACCTGCCGGCCTTCCTCGCCAACGACGCCGACCTCGGCGCGCTCGCCGAGCACTGGCGCGGCGCCGCCGTCGGGTACGACCACGTCGTGGTGATCTCCGGGGAGATCGGCCTCGGTGGCGGCATCCTCGTCGGCGGGCGGCCGCTGCGCGGTCGTGGCGGGTACGCGGGCGAGATCGGGCACCTGCGCGTCAACCCCGACGGACGGCTCTGCCGGTGCGGGTCCGTCGGCTGCCTGGAGACCGAGACCGGCGTGGAGTCACTGCTGAGCGCCGCGGGCCTGTCGGCCGACAGCGGGCTGGAGGTCTACCGCGCGGTGCTGGCCCAGGTCGCCGCCGGAGAGCCGAAGGCGGTGGCGGCGGCCGCGCGGGTCGCCCGCTGGCTCGGGATCGGCGTCGGCATGCTGGTCAACACGTTCAACCCGGACATCGTCGTGCTCGGCGGGCCGCTCGGTGAGCTGTTCGTCCTGACCGAGGACGTCGTACGCGACACCGTCGCCCGGTCGTCCCTCGTCGCGCCGCGCGAGCAGGTACGGATGGCGGCCTCCGTGCTGGGCCCGGACGCCCAGTTGGTCGGCGCGGCCGAGCTGGCCTTCGCGCCGCTCCTCGAGGACCCGATCGGCGTCCTCACCAGCCTCGCCGCCTAACCTTCCCCGGGTCGCTCTCCGCGCAGGATCTTGACATATCACGTACTTCGAAGGCCGCATGACGGCGTTGATCGGCTGTTTGTCTGGAGGCCCCCGGCCTTCGGGTCGGGAAGGCAGCGCCGTTTCTCCTCAGGGTGTCGGTGGTGGTGGTTGGGTTGCGGGCATGCGGTTCCGGCTTGCGCCCACGCCTGCTCAAGAGCAGGGGCTGCTGGAGCATTGTTCGCACGCCCGATATGTGTGGAATCTGGCGGTCGAGCAGCATTAGCACTGGCGGCCGGGCCGGGCGAGCGCACCGGGTTATGCCGAGCAGGCCCGCCAGTTGACCGAGACCAGACGGGAGTTCGCGTGGTTGGCGGCGGGTTCGCAGACGGTGCAGCAGCAGGCCTTGCGGGACTTCGCCCAGGCCATGGCGAACTTCTTCGCCGGGACACACCGACGGCCGACCTGGCGTAAGGCGGGCGTGCACGAGGGGTTCCGGATCGTCGGCAAACGCGGCAAGCACTGGGACGTATGCCGCCTGTCTCGCAAAGTCGGTGAGGTGTCGATTCCGAAGGTGGGCTGGGTGCGGTTCCGCTGGTCCCGCCAGGTCCCCGACGAGGCGAAGTCGTTTCGGGTGAGGCGGGATCGGGCGGGGCGCTGGCATGAAGGTCGATCCCGCGTACACGTCTCAGATCTGTCATGCCTGCGGGCACTGCGCCGCGGAGAACCGTGAGAGCCAAGCGGTCTTTCGTTGTCGCGCCTGCGGGCATACCGATCACGCGGACGTGAACGCGGCCAAGAACATGCGGCAGGACGTGCCGTGACAGCGCGAGGAGCCCTCCAGCCACTGGGCGGGGCCGTGAACGGCGAACCTCAACCTGTTCTCACCCCCGGGTAGAAATCGGGTTGGAATCCCGCGCCTTCGGGCGGGGGAGGAACGTCAACAACTGGCCGGCGGCGTGGGGTGGCGAAGTGCTGCTCGGCCGGATCAACGGCCAGCACGACCCGCGCAAGAAGCCCAACCTGGTCCTCTGGCAGGGCTACCACTTCAAGGTGTCCGACACCGGCGAGTGGTCCCTGTACGTCATCCAGGCCGACGGCACGCCCCGGACCATCGCCGAAGGAACGGTCGACGCCCTCGGCACCGGCACCTGGCACCGCCTGGCGCTGCGCTTCCAGGGCACGGCCGTCGGCGCGCTGATCGACGGTAAGGAGGTCGCCGCCGTGACCGACGCGACCTTCGAACACGGCCAGTCGGGTCTGGCGCTGGATTCGTACATCAACGCGCAGTTCGACCGGTTCGCCGTCACGGCCGACTGACGGCGCGGGTGGCGGGGCTCCCCTCACCGAGGGCCCTGCCACCCGCCTTACCGCTCGCGGCGCGGTCACCTGCTGAGGCGATGCCGGTGGCGCGCGTGCCGGATCCCGGCGAAGGCCATCGCGCACCAGACGACGGCGAACAGCGGGAAGAGGAACCACCCGCGTGTCAGGGCCGCGACGGCGAAGAGCGCGATGAGGAACACGCCGGCGCGCGGTGCGAACCGCGGATGCCGGCCCCCGTGGGCCATCCGCCTCGCCGCCGCGTGCCGGGCCCACGGCGGGCCGCCCGGGTGCGGCTCGGCCCAGGACCGCCCATGCCACCGGGGCCCGCCCCAGTACGGACCACCCCAGTACGGGCCGCCCAACCGCGGACCCGGCCGGCCGAACCGGTCCGTCTCGTCCGCGGCGCCGAACGGCGGTGCGATCGCGTCCGGGCTCGCGGGCAGGTCGCGGGTGACCTGCCGCAGGTCGCCGACGGTCTTGGCGGCCAGCGTCGCCGAGAGCCGCTCGTCGAGCTCCTCCCGGTCCAGTCGCCCCTGGGCGAAGTGCTCGTGCAGGGCCGACGCGACCGCGTCCCGCTCCGCGTCCCCGATCCGCAGCTCGCTGTTCATCTGAGTCCTCCGGGGGAATCGCGCCGGGTCACTCGTCCTCGGCGAGCAGGTGGTAGAGGCGGCGGCGGGTCTCGGCCAGGATCTCCTTGGCCTGGGCGACCTGGCTCTCCGAGCCCGTCCGGACGATCTGCATGACCGCCCCGCCGGCACCGGCCGCGGTCTTGAAAAGGTCCCGCACGTCGTCGCGGACGTCGGAGGTCATCGCCTCCCAGGGCGCGCCGACCTCGTCGGCGTGCTCCTCGACGTACGCGCGGCCGGCCTCGGTGAGCCGGAAGGTCTTCCGGCCGTCACCCTCGGTGCCCTCGATGAGCCCCTCGTCGGTGAGCTGCTGCAGCGCCGGGTAGACCGCGCCGGGGCTCGGCCGCCACTCGCCGTTGCTGCGCTCCTCGATCGCCTGGATGAGCTGGTAGCCGTTGCGCGGCTCCTCGGCGAGCAGAGCCAGGATCGCCGCGCGGACGTCGCCGCGCCGGGCCTTCGCCCGGCCCTCGGCCCAGGGCGGGGGCCCGCTCCACGGGCCGAACGGGGGACCCCAGGGCCCGCCGCGCCTGCCTCGACCCCGGCCGCCACGGCGACCGCCGGCCCACGCCTGCCACGGGGCGTCGAATGTCGCGTTGTGCATGTTCGGTACTCCCTTCCGAGAACCATCTGAGAGCGTTCGCGATACTCAAACGATATATCGGAACCGCTCGCTGTCAAGAGGGAGGGGTCGATACCTTGATGTCGAGATATTCGTGATACCTTGATGTCGAGAGAAATTGCGGCGAAGTTAGGCGAGCCCCGGTGCGCGCGCCGGCGGGCTACTGGGGCAGGATCGCTGACGTATCCACCCATGAATCCCCGCGTACGCTGAACGAGCGGTAGCCGCGCTCGGGGAGCGCGTAGAGGAGGAAAAGACTTGAACAGCTTCGGCAGCCGCCAGACGCTGCGCGTCGGCGAGGCGTCCTATGAGATCTTCCGGCTGGATGCCGTCGAGGGTTCGGCGCGCCTCCCGTACAGCCTGAAGGTCCTGCTGGAGAACCTGCTGCGCACCGAGGACGGCGCCAACGTCACCGGCGAGCACATCCGCGCACTGGCGTCCTGGGACCCGAACGCCCAGCCGAACCAGGAGATCCAGTTCACGCCGGCCCGGGTCATCATGCAGGACTTCACCGGCGTTCCGTGCGTCGTGGACCTGGCGACGATGCGGGAGGCCGTCCGCGACCTCGGCGGCGACCCGGCGAAGATCAACCCGTTGAACCCCGCCGAGATGGTCATCGACCACTCCGTTCAGGTCGACGTCTTCGGCCGGGAGGACGCCTTCGAGCGGAACGTCGAGTTCGAGTACGGCCGCAACAAGGAGCGCTACCAGTTCCTCAAGTGGGGCCAGAAGGCCTTCGACAACTTCAAGGTCGTCCCCCCGGGCACCGGCATCGTGCACCAGGTGAACATCGAGCACCTGGCCCGCGTGGTCTTCGACACCGACGGCGTGGCGTACCCCGACACCTGCGTCGGCACCGACTCCCACACCACCATGCAGAACGGTCTGGGCGTCCTCGGCTGGGGCGTCGGCGGCATCGAGGCCGAGGCGGCCATGCTCGGCCAGCCGATCTCGATGCTCATCCCGCGCGTCGTCGGCTTCAAGCTGACCGGCGAGCTGCCGGCCGGCACCACCGCCACCGACCTCGTGCTCACGATCACCGAGATGCTGCGCAAGCACGGCGTGGTCGGCAAGTTCGTCGAGTTCTACGGCGAGGGCGTCGCGGCGGTGCCGCTGGCCAACCGCGCCACCATCGGCAACATGAGCCCGGAGTTCGGCTCCACCTGCGCGATCTTCCCGATCGACGACGAGACCGTGACCTACATGCGGCTCACCGGCCGCCCGGCCGAGCAGGTCGACCTCGTCGAGGCGTACGCCAAGGAGCAGGGCCTCTGGCACGACCCGTCCCGCGAGGCCGAGTACTCCGAGTACCTCGAGCTGGACCTGTCCACCGTCGTCCCCTCGATCGCCGGCCCGAAGCGCCCGCAGGACCGCATCGCGCTGTCGGACGCCAGGTCCGCGTGGCGCACCGCCGTCCGCGACTACGTCCCGGACGGCCTCGAGGGCCCCACGGACGAGGCCTCCGCCGAGTCCTTCCCGGCCTCGGACTCCCCGGCGATCTCGCACGGCTCCAACGGCGACCGGCCCCACGAGGGCGCCGCCGACCCGAAGGCCGGCCGGCCGAGCAACCCGATCACCGTCAGCCTGGACGGCGCCGAGTTCGAGCTCGACCACGGCGCGGTGGTGATCGCCGCGATCACCTCCTGCACCAACACCTCGAACCCGTCGGTCATGATCGGCGCGGCGCTGCTCGCCAAGAAGGCCGTCGAGAAGGGCCTGTCCCGCAAGCCGTGGGTGAAGACCTCCCTCGCCCCGGGTTCCAAGGTCGTCATGGACTACTACGACCGCGCGGGCCTCACCCCGTACCTCGAGAAGCTCGGCTTCAACCTGGTCGGCTACGGCTGCACGACCTGCATCGGCAACTCCGGCCCGCTGCCGGAGGAGATCAGCGCGGCCGTCAACGAGAACGACCTGGCCGTCACCTCGGTGCTGTCCGGCAACCGTAACTTCGAGGGCCGGATCAACCCCGACGTCAAGATGAACTACCTGGCCTCACCGCCGCTCGTCGTCGCGTACGCCCTGGCCGGCTCCATGGACGTGGACATCGCCAAGGACCCGATCGGCACGGGCTCCGACGGGCAGCCGGTGTACCTGAAGGACATCTGGCCGTCGCCGCAGGAGGTCCAGGAGGTCGTCGACTCGGCGATCGCGCAGGAGATGTTCAGCCGCGACTACGCCGACGTGTTCGCCGGCGAGCAGCGCTGGCAGGCCCTGCCGGTGCCGACCGGCAACACCTTCGAGTGGGACGCCGACTCCACCTACGTCCGCAAGGCCCCGTACTTCGACGGCATGACGGACAAGCCGGAGCCGGTGGAGGACATCCGCGGCGCCAAGGTCCTCGCGCTGCTCGGCGACTCGGTCACCACCGACCACATCTCGCCGGCCGGTGCGATCAAGGCCGACAGCCCGGCCGGGAGGTACCTGACCGAGCACGGCGTCGAGCGGCGTGACTTCAACTCCTACGGTTCCCGGCGCGGCAACCACGAGGTGATGATCCGCGGCACGTTCGCCAACATCCGGCTGCGCAACCTGCTCGCGCCCGGCACCGAGGGCGGCGTCACCGTCAAGGACGGCGAGCAGCAGTCCATCTACGACGCCGCGCAGGCGTACGCCGCCGAGAACACGCCGCTGATCGTGCTCGGCGGCAAGGAGTACGGCTCCGGCTCCTCGCGTGACTGGGCGGCCAAGGGCACCGCGCTGCTCGGCGTCCGCGCCGTGCTCGCCGAGTCGTTCGAGCGCATCCACCGCTCGAACCTCATCGGCATGGGCGTCCTGCCGCTGCAGTTCAAGGACGGCGAGTCGGTCGAGTCGCTCGGCCTGACCGGCCACGAGATTTACGACATCGTTGGCGTCGAGGCGCTGAACGGCGGCGAGACCCCGCGCGAGGTCACGGTCAAGGCCGGCGACAAGGAGTTCCAGGCGGTCGTCCGCATCGACACGCCGGGCGAGGCGGACTACTACCGCCACGGCGGCATCATGCAGTACGTCCTCCGCTCCCTCCTGAAGAAGTAACCCGCAACGAAACGGGCCGTCCCGCCTCCACCCGGAGGCGGGACGGCCCTTTCTCTAACCCTCCGGGTAGAAGAGGAACAGGGTGCAGCCCGTCGTCGTCTGCGGGACGTGCGAGGAACCCGCGGGGGCGTGGATGAAGGAGCCCGCCGGATAGTCCCGGTCGCCGTCGTTGAAGACGCCGGAGACCACGAAGACCTCCTCGGGACCCGGTTCGTGGACGTCGACTCCCTGCCAGCACGTGTTCGCGTCCATCTCCAGCACGAAGGCCTTCGCGCCGTTGTCCCCGCTCCACAGCGGGCGCAGCCGGATGCCCGGGAAGATTTCGCGGACCGGGGCGTCCTGGACGGCGGACCACACGTAGGCGGGCGTGCTCTGTTCTGGCGTCATGGTGGTCAGCCTGGCGGGCGACCATTGATCCGCCGAGTGTCAGGAAAGACATCATGAGGTACTTTCCCGCCATGCATGAAGTGGTGGCGCTCGTACGCCCGCCGCAGTCGACCTTCGAACTCGCCTGTGCGGCCCAGGTGTTCGGGATCGAGCGGCCAGGACTTCCGACGCGATACGCCTTCAGCGTGTGCTCCGAGCGTCCCGGCCCGGTCGCGACCCACGCCGGGTACGACATGTTCGTGACCGACGGGCTGGACGCGCTCGATCGGGCGGACACCGTGGTCGTCCCGGGCTGGCTGCCCACCGGCGAGCCACCCTCGGGCGCGGTCGTCCGGGCACTGCGCCGGGCGCACTCCCGCGGAGCGCGGGTGGCCGGCATCTGCTCCGGCGCCTTCGCGCTGGCGCACGCCGGTCTGCTGGACGGACGAGAGGCGACCACGCACTGGGCGCTGGCGGACGAGTTCGCCGCGCGATTCCCGCGCATCCGGGTCGATCCGGATGTGCTGTACGTGGACCACGGTGACGTGGCCACCAGCGCCGGCGCCGGGGCGGGCTTCGACCTGTGCATGCACCTGGTCCGCAGTGACCAGGGCGCGCGGTACGCCGCCCATGTCGCGCGGACCATGGTCATGCCGCCCCACCGCGAGGGCGGGCAGTTGCAGTACGCGGCGCCGCCACACCCTGCACAGATCGACGGCTCGCTCGCGCCGTTGCTGGAGTGGATCACCGGGAGACTCGGCGAACCGCTGACCGTCGAGAGCATGGCCGCGCACGCGGGCGTCTCGGCGCGAACGCTCACCCGACGTTTCGTCGAGCAGCTCGGCACCAGTCCGGGACAGTGGCTGCTCGCCCAGCGGATCGCCACGGCCCGGAGCCTTTTGGAGTCCTCCGACCTCCCCGTGGACGCCGTCGCCCGTCGCGTCGGCCTCTCCTCGGCCACCAACCTCCGCCGGCGCTTCCTCGGCACTCTGGGCACGACGCCAGGCGCCTACCGCCGGGCCTTCCGGACCGGACAGTCGGAACCGAACTGACCGTTGCTGCGCGACTTCGCCGCTGTTGTGGCCGCGTTGCCGTCGGGGTTGCCGAGGTGATGCCCGGTTCGCCGGTCTTGGTAGGCCCATACCGACGTCAATGTGGCTGATCGTTCCGGCTGGATGGCCTCAAGCCGGGCTCGGCCAGGCGTAATGCTCGGGGAAGGGCTGCGCTGGCGGGCTATTCGTCCTGATAAGGGCGCTGGTTTCGGTGGCTTCACCGAGCATTCGGCTCGTCCAGCGCCAGTTGGGCGGCTCCAAGAAGCCCGTGTCAAGGGGCGGATGGAACGCCAAGCGATTCTTACCCGCGAGAAGCCGCCGATGACCATGTTCGTTCTCGACGAGTCCGTACTCCGACGGCCGATCGGCGGTGCCAAGGTGATGGTGGAACAGGTCGATCACCTGATCGGCTTGGCGTGGTCACCTCGTGTGCAGGTGCGGATCATGCTCTTCGAAAGGACCACCTCGGTCGCGTTGGGTGGCGGATTCATCCTGCTGAGCTTCGAGGATGACACAGACCTCATCTACATCGAATCAGGAGGCGTCAGCCAGCTACTCGACGACAGGGACAAGGTGTTCAAGGCAGGCATGGATTTCAACACACTGATCGGGGAGGCTCTAAGCCAGGCTGAATCCATCGAACTGATGAAGCGGACGCGTAAGGAGTATCTGTGAGCTGTCAGGGCCGGCCGAGTGTTCAGTGGCACAAGAGCAGCTACAGCGATGGCACGGGCGGCGAGTGTGTCGAGGTCGTCGTGCGGCGATCGGATTCACGGGACCCGCGTGATCGCTGGCGATTGCTGCTCCTAGGACGCAGTAAGCGTCAGTGATCAATGGTCAGTTTGCGGCGTGCCTGCCCGGGCAGATCGGCCGGCATGTTCTTCGAGGAATTCAGCCTTGAACGGGTGGACGTCGGGGAGGCCGAGCTGCGGGTGCGGTATGGCGGATCCGGGCCGGCGCTTCTGCTGCTGCACGGGCATCCGCGGACGCACGCGACGTGGCATAAGGTCGCGCCGTTGCTCGCCGACCGGTACACCGTCGTCTGCCCTGACCTGCGGGGGTACGGACAGTCGTCGAAGCCGCCCACGACGCCGGACCACGCGCCGTATTCCAAGCGGGCGATGGCGCGCGACTGCGTGGCGTTGATGCGGGCGCTCGGGCATGAGGAATTCGCCGTCGCGGGCCACGATCGGGGCGGTTACGTGGCTCTGCGCACGGCGCTCGACCACGCCGACGCGGTCACGGCGTTGATCGCCATGGACGTGGTGCCGATCGGGGAGGCGCTGGCGCGCTGTGACGCGCGGTTCGCGGCGAGCTGGTGGCACTGGTTCTTCTTCGCACAGACCGAGAAGCCGGCGGAGCGGGTCATCAACGCCGGCCCGGACGCCTGGTACACCGCGACGGACGAGTACATGGAGCCCGAGGCGTGGGCGGACTACCAGAACGCCATCCACGATCCGGCGACCGTGCACGCGATGATGGAGGACTACCGCGCCGGGCTCGGCGTGGACCGCGCGCACGACGACGCCGACCGGGCCGCCGGTCGCCGGGTCTCCTGCCCGACGCTGGTGCTGTGGGGGGTGAAGGACGACATGGAGGAGCTGTACGGCGACCCGCTCGCCGTCTGGCGCCCCTGGGCGACCGACCTGCGTGGCAGCGGCCTGGACTGCGGCCACCACATGGCGGAGGAGGCGCCGGAGGATCTGGCCGGGCGGATCGGGTCGTTCCTCGCCGAGGTCCAGCCCTGACCGGGCCGACCGGCCGGTATGGTCCGAGGGTGACGAGCCGACCGACCGCCGCGGACCTGGAGGCCGCGCGGGACCGGACGATCCCGGACGTCGTGCCGCCAGCGGGCGGCGTGCTGTTCTGCGGGATCAACCCCGGCCTCTACTCGGCCGCGACCGGGTGGCACTTCGCGCGGCCGGGCAACCGGTTCTGGCCCGCCCTGCACCGGTCCGGGTTCACCGACCGGCTGCTGCACCCGAGCGAACAGCACCTGCTGCCGTCGTACGGCGCGGGCATCACCAACCTGGCCGCCCGCGCCACCGCGCAGGCCGCCGAGCTGACCGCCGACGAGCTGCGGGAGGGCGGTGCGCTGCTGGAGAAGTTCGTGGCGCGGCACCGGCCGCGGATCGTCGCGGTGCTCGGCGTCACCGCGTTCCGTACGGCGTTCGGGCGGCCGAAGGTCAAGATCGGCCCGCAGGCGGACCACCTGGCCGGGGCGGTCCTGTGGATCCTGCCGAATCCCTCCGGCCTCAACGCGCACTACACGCCGGCGGCGCTGGCCGAGGAGTTCCGCCGCGTCAGGGAGACCGCCCAGTAGGGCCACGCCACGGGGTCCGGAGATCTGGCGCGGATTCCCCGTGGCGATGATCTCAGGCTCCCCAGTGGACGACCTCCCGCTGCCACTCCTCGCGGGGCTGGGTGTGCAGCCGCCAATAGTGCTCGGCGATGTCGTCGGGGTCGAAGGCGGTGCCCGGGGCGACCGGGCCGGCCACGGTCACGCTCGCCACGTGGACGCCCGAGGGGCCGTACTCCTGGTCGAGCAGTTCCACCAGCGTGCGCACCCCGGCCTTGCCGAGAGAGAGGCTGACGTACTCGCGTTTCGGCTCCGGCATCCCGCCGGTGATGAGGAACGAGCCGCCGCCGCGCGCCGCCATCCCGGGGGCGGCGTGGGCGGCGGCGACGATCGCGCCGACCACGTTGACGGCCCAGAAGTCCAGGTGCTCGCGCACGGTCAGGTCGCCCGGACCGTCGGGCCGGATGATCGCGGCGTTGTACACGACGACGTCCGGCGGCCCGAGTTCGGCGGCGGCCGTGTCGAGGGCGGCGCGCAGCGACGTCTCGTCGGCCGCGTCGGCGGTGAGAGGGAGGGCCCGTGTCCCGGTGGCGGCCACCGCGTCGGCCGACGCCTTCAGCGTCGAGTCCGTCCTGGCCAGCAGGGCGACCGGCAGGCCTTCGCGGCCGAACCGGCGGGCCACCGCGCGGCCGATGCCCGGCCCGGCTCCGATGATCACTGCACCCGGCATCACCGGCTCCTTTTTCGGGATCACTGGATGACGGGAGGGTAGGCCTTCACATTGATGTGAAGGTCAAGGAGCGGGTGAGGCCGGCATGCGAAGCAGGTCCGTGGAACGTGAGCCGCCGGAGGAACGTGAGCGTGAGCGGCCGGAGGAACGTGAGCGTGAGCGGCCGGAGGAACGTGAGCGTGAGCGGCCGGAGGAACGTGAGCGTGAGCCGCCGAAGGAACGTGAGCCGCCGGACCGCGCGCCGCGGCTACCAGGCGATGGCGGGCGGCAGCAGGGAGGTGGGCGCGGCCGGCCAGTCGGCAGGCTTGCCCAGCGGGATGAGCTCGGCCATCTGCTCGCGGTACCACGGGGACGCCGAAGGGTCGTCCACCAGCGCCACGCAGGCCGCCCAGTCGCGCCAGTCGGCCGCGGCGGTCTCCTCCGGATGGAGGCGCAGGTCGCCGTCGGCGGCGGCGCGGACCACGGGGCACAGCTCGTACTCCACGACGCCGTCCGCGGCGGTCGCGCGGTAGCGGAACTCCGGGAGAATGAGCGTCATGCTCTCGATCTCCAGCCCCAGCTCCAGGCGGACGCGACGGCGCACGGCGTCGCGCAGGCCCTCGCCGGGTGCGGGATGACCGCAGCAGCTGTTGGTCCACACGGATGGGAACGTTCGCTTCCCGTGCGCTCGTTGAGTGATCAGGATGCGCCCGGCCGGGTCCACGAGGTAGCACGAGAACGCCAGATGAAGGGGCGTGGCGTCGTGGTGACTCGACGCCTTCGGGGCAGTGCCGATGGCATGGCCGTCGGCGCCCAGCAGCACGATTCGTTCGTCATCCATCACTCTCTTTATATCCGATCGCTACGCTGCGCCACGTGAACTCGGCGCAGGGGCTTCGCGTCTCATAGTCGAGCGGCCACTAAAATCAGCATCCGCAGAAAAAACGAGGAGATGACCCGCGTGACCCTTCTTGACTCGATCCGAGGGCCCGAGGACCTCAAGCGCCTGGCTCCGGAGCAGCTTCCGCAGCTCGCCGGCGAGATACGAGACCTCCTCGTCACCGCGGTGTCGACGTCGAAGAACGGCGGTCACCTCGGCCCCAACCTCGGAGTGGTCGAGCTCACCATCGCCATGCACCGCGTCTTCGACTCGCCGCGCGACCGCATCCTCTTCGACACGGGCCACCAGGCGTACGTCCACAAGCTGCTCACCGGGCGGCAGGACTTCGGCACGCTGCGGCAGGCCGGCGGCCTGTCCGGCTACCCGAGCCAGGCCGAGTCCGAGCACGACGTGATCGAGAACTCCCACGCCTCCACCGCCCTGTCGTACGCCGACGGCCTGGCCAAGGCCTACCAGCTGCGCGGCGAGGGCGACCGGTTCGTCGTGCCGTTCATCGGCGACGGCGCGCTGACCGGCGGCATGGCCTGGGAGGCGCTGAACAACATCGCGGCGGGCAGGGACCGCAAGGTCGTCATCGTCGTCAACGACAACGGCCGGTCGTACTCCCCGACGATCGGCGGGCTGGCCAGCCACCTCGCGGACCTGCGGATGACGCGGGGGTACGAGCACGCGCTGGACCTCATCAAGCGCACCGTGCCGCGCACCCCGGTCGTGGGGCCGATGGCGTACGAGGCGCTGCACGGCATCAAGAAGGGGATCAAGGACATCCTGCAGCCGCAGGCGATGTTCGAGGACCTCGGCCTGAAGTACCTCGGACCGATCGACGGGCACGACGAGGAGGCCGTCGAGCACGCGCTGCGCAAGGCCAAGGACTTCGGCGAGCCGGTGATCGTGCACTGCATCACCCGCAAGGGCTTCGGCTACGCGCCCGCGGAGAACGACGAGGAGGAGGCGTTCCACGCCCCCGGCCTGTTCGACGCGGCCACCGGGCGCAAGCTCGCCAAGAGCTCGCGTACCTGGACCAACGTGTTCAGCGACGAGCTCGTGGCGCTGGGCGCCGAGCGTCCCGAGGTGGTGGCCATCACCGCGGCGATGCTGCACCCGACCGGGCTCGCCGCGTTCGCCGAGGCCTACCCCGAGCGCACGTTCGACGTGGGGATCGCCGAGCAGCACGCGGTGACGTCCGCCGCGGGCCTGGCCTTCGGCGGCATGCACCCGGTCGTCGCGGTGTACGCCACGTTCCTCAACCGCGCGTTCGACCAGTTGCTCATGGACGTCGCGCTGCACCGGCTGCCGGTCACGGTCGTCCTCGACCGGGCCGGGGTGACCGGCGACGACGGGCCGAGCCACAACGGCATGTGGGACATGTCGATCCTGCAGGTCGTGCCGGGCCTGCGCGTCGCCGCGCCGCGGGACGAAACGCGGCTGACGGAGCTGCTGCGCGAGGCGGTGGGCGTCGCCGACGGGCCGACGGTCCTCCGGTTCCCGAAGGGGCCGGTCGCCGAGGACGTCCCGGCCGTCGACCGGGTCGGGGGGATGGACGTCCTCGTCCGGTCGGGCGAGCACGACGTGCTGATCGTCGCGGCGGGCCCGATGGCGGGCGTCGCGGTCGAGGCCGCCCGGACCATCGACGCGCACGGCATCGGCGTCACGGTCGTGGACCCGCGCTGGGTCAAGCCGCTGGACGCGGCGCTGCCCGGCCTGGCGGCCGAGCACCGGGTCGTCGCGGTCGTCGAGGACAACTGCCGGGTCGGCGGGGTGGGCGACGCGGTGGCGCGGGCGCTGCGCGACGCCGACGTCGACGTGCCGGTCCGCACGTTCGGCATCCCCGACCGGTTCCTCGACCACGCGAAGCGCGCGCAGCTCCTCACCGACATGGGGCTGACCCCGCAGGGGCTCGCCCGGGAGATCACGGCGGCCACCGCCAGGGACGAAGTACTCGAACCCACCGAATCCTGATCATTAAATCGTTCGTTAATATTCCCAACGCTGGGTAGAGGAGGGGCCAAAAGAGCCCATCGAGGAGCGACGGTGCGTGTATTCCGTACAAAATCGGTTGAGCGGTCCATTCAAGACACGGACGAACCCGGTCACCGACTACGACGGGATCTCAGCGCACTCGACCTGACCGTCTTCGGCGTCGGGGTCATCATCGGCACCGGCATCTTCGTGCTCACCGGCGAGGTCGCCAAGGAGAAGTCCGGGCCCGCGGTGGCGTTGTCCTTCGTCGCCGCGGCCATCGCCTGTGGTCTCGCCGCGCTGTGCTACGCGGAGTTCGCCTCGACCGTTCCGGTGGCGGGCTCCGCGTACACGTTCTCGTTCGCGACGCTCGGCGAGCTACCCGCCTGGATCATCGGCTGGGACCTGGTCCTGGAGCTGGCGCTCGCGGCGGCGACCGTGGCGGTGGGCTGGTCCGGCTACGCCAGAACACTGCTCAGCGACCTCGGCTGGGACCTGCCCACATCGGTCGCCGGCGAGCACGCGACCTTCAACATCCCCGCGGCTCTCATCGTGCTGGTCGTGACGGGCGTCCTCGTCCTCGGCGTGAAGGTCTCCTCACGGGTGAACGCCGTCATCGTGGCGATCAAGATCGTCGTCGTCCTCTTCGTGATCGTCGCGGGCCTGTTCTTCATCAAGGGCGCCAACTACCACCCGTTCGTCCCGAAGGCCGTTCCCACGCCGGAGGCGCACGGCGGGAAGACGCCGCTGATCCAGGTCATCTTCGGCTTCGTGCCGTCCACGTACGGCTGGGCCGGCGTCTTCGCGGGCGCGGCGATCGTCTTCTTCGCCTTCATCGGCTTCGACATCGTCGCCACCGCGGCCGAGGAGACCAAGAAGCCGCAGCGCGACATGCCGATCGGCATCATCGCCTCGCTCGTCATCTGCACCGCGCTGTACGTCGCCGTGTCCCTCGTCGTCGTCGGCATCCAGAACTACCGGCAGCTGAGCGTCGACGCGCCGCTGGCCGACGCGTTCAAGGCGATCGGCCACTCCGGGTTCGCCACGATCATCAGCATCGGCGCGCTCGCCGGCCTGACCACCGTCGTGCTGATCCTCATCCTCGGCCAGAGCCGGGTGTTCTTCGCGATGAGCCGGGACGGGCTGCTCCCGGCGTGGCTGGCCGAGGTCCACCCCAAGTACGGCACGCCCGCCCGGATGACCGTCATCATCGGGGTGGTCGTCGCGGTCATCGCCGGCCTGGTCCCGCTGTCGGCCCTGGCCGACCTGGTCAACATCGGCACCCTGTTCGCGTTCGTGGTCGTCTCGATCGGCGTGGTGCTGCTGCGCCGGACCCGGCCGGACCTGCCGCGGTCGTTCCGCGTCCCGGCGTCGCCCGTGGTGCCGATCCTGTCCGTCCTGGCCTGCGTCTACCTCATGCTGAACCTGCCCGTCGAGACGTGGATCCGGTTCGTCCTCTGGATGCTCATCGGCTTCGTCATCTACTTCTCGTACGGGCACGCCCACAGCAGGGCCGGTAAACCGTCGGTCGAATCCCGGTGATGTGGCCACGCCGGTCCTGATGTTCCGGCGGGGTCTGTGCGCACAATGGCGAGGTGGCGGACACACATCCGCTCCGCGTGGCGGTCATCGGGTCCGGGCCGGCGGGCATCTACGCCGCCGAGGCCCTGGTGAAGCAGGCGGACGGCAACGTACTCGTCGACGTCTTCGACCGGCTTCCGACGCCGTACGGCCTCGTACGGTACGGCGTCGCGCCGGACCACACGTCGATCAAATCCATCGCGCGCTACCTGCAGCGGGTGCTGGAGCACCCCGGGGTGCGCTTCCTCGGCGGCGTGGAGTTCGGCTCCGACGTCACGCGGGACGACCTGCTCGCCTGCTACGACGCGGTGATCTACGCGACCGGCGCCATGGTCGACCGGCACCTCGGCGTGCCGGGAGAGGACCTGCCGGGCAGCGTCGCGGCCACCGACTTCGTCAACTGGTACTGCGGCCACCCCGACGCCTCCGGCCTCGACGTCGACCTGTCCGCCGACGAGGTGGCGGTCATCGGGGTCGGCAACGTCGCCGTCGACGTCGCCCGGATCCTCGCCAAGACCGCGGACGAACTGCGCGCCACGGACGTGCCCGAACCGGTGCTCGACCTGCTCGGCGGCAGCGGCGTGCGGCACATCCACATGATCGGCCGGCGCGGGCCCGCGCAGGCCAAGTTCACCACGAAGGAGCTGCGTGAGCTGGGCGCGCTGCCGCACACCGAGGTCCACGTCCGGCCCGCGGACCTGGAGCTCGACCCGGCGAGCGCCGCGCTCGCCGAGTCCGACCGGCACGTGCGCGGCAACGTCGCGGTCATGCGCGACTGGGTCGGCCGCCCGGTCGAGGGCCGGCCGCGCCGGCTCGACCTGCGGTTCTGGCTGCGGCCCGTGGAGATCCTCGGCACCGATCGGGTCGAGGGCCTGCGCCTGGAACGCACCGCGCTGAACGCCGAGGGCCGGGTCGTCGGCACCGGCGAGTACGAGACCCTGCCGGTCGGGATGGTGCTGCGCTCGGTCGGCTACCAGAGCGTTCCGCTGCCCGGCGTGCCGTTCGACCCGCGGGCGTACGTCGTCCCGAACGAGGCCGGGCGGGTGCTCGGCGAGGACGGCGCGCCGGCTCCGGGGGAGTACGTCGCCGGCTGGCTCAAACGGGGCCCCACCGGGGTGATCGGCACGAACAAGGCCGACGCCGCCGAGACGGTCCGCGCCCTGCTCGCGGACCTGGACGGCAGGGTCCGCGAACATCCGTCCATCGAGGGGCTGCTGGAGGCGCGCAACGTCCGCGCGGTGACGTACGACGACTGGCTGGGCATCGACGCCGAGGAGATCGAGCTCGCCCGCTCGCTCGCCCGCGGCGAACGGGTCAAGCTGACCGGCTGGGACGCCCTCCGCCGCGCCTGCCGCCCGCACACGCCCTGACGACCGTACGCGTACGCGGGCGCCCCGGGGCCCCCCGCGCGCCCCCCCCGCCCCCCCCCCGCCCCCCGCCGCCGCGGCGGCGGCGCCCCCGGCACGACGTGCCGGGGCGCCCGCGGTGGAGCAGCGTGGTGGAACGGCGAGGTGGAGCGGGCGTCAGGAGTGGAAACGCGCTCCGTCGACCTTCTCCGCGATGCCGGTGCGGTCGAGGTAGGGCGTGATGCCGCCCAGGTGGAACGGCCAGCCCGCGCCCAGGATCAGGCACAGGTCGATGTCCTCGGGCGCGGCGACGACGCCCTCGTCCAGCATGATCTTGATCTCCTCGGCGAGCCCGTCGAGGGCCCGGGAGAGGACCTGCTCCTCCGTGGACGGGGACGTGCCGCCCTCGAACAGCGCGACGGCCTCGGGGTCGAGGCTGAAGTCCGGCCGGTAGACGCCGGGCTTGCCCGCCGCGACCAGCTTGGCCAGGCCGTCCGAGAGCGGGAAGCGCTCGGGGAACGCCGCGTGCAGCGTCTCGCCGACGTGCAGCGCGATGGCCGGGCCGACCAGCCCCATGAGCACGAAGGGCGACATCGGCAGGCCGAGCGGGTTCGTGGAGCGCTCGACGACCTCGATCGGCGTGCCCTCCTGCACCGTCTTGAGGATCTCCGCCTGCAGTCGCAGCAGGATGCGGTTGACCACGAACGCGGGGGCGTCCTTGACCAGCACGCAGGACTTCTTCAGCGCCTTGCCGGTGGCGAACGCCGTCGCCAGCGCGGCGTCGTCGGTCCGCTCGCCACGGACGATCTCCAGCAGCGGCAGGACCGCGACCGGGTTGAAGAAGTGGAAGCCGACGACCCGCTCGGGGTGCTTGAGCTTCGCGGCCATCTCGGACACCGACAGCGAGGAGGTGTTGGTGGCCAGCACGCACTCGGGCGAGACGACCGCCTCGACCTCGGCGAAGACCTTCTGCTTGACGCCCATCTCCTCGAAGACGGCCTCGATGACGAAGTCGGCGTCGGCGAACGCGTCCTTGGTCAGCGAGCCGGTGACGAGGCCCTTGAGCCGCGACGCCTCGTCCGCCGAGACGCGGCCCCTGCCGAGCAGCTTGTCGACCTCGCCGTGGACGTACCCGACACCCTTGTCCAGGCGCTCCTGGTCCAGGTCGGTGAGCACGACCGGGACGTTCAGCCGCCGGGCGAACAGCAGGGCCAGCTGGGAGGCCATCAGCCCGGCGCCGACCACGCCCACCTTCGTCACCGGCCGCGCGAGGGCCTTGTCGGGGGCTCCGGCGGGCCGCTTCGCGCGCTTCTGCACCAGGTCGAAGGAGTACAGACCGGACCGGAACTCCGGGCTCATGATGAGGTCGGCGAGGGCCTCGTCCTCGGCGGCGAACCCCTCGTCACGGCTGCGGTCCTTGGCCGCGGCCACGAGGTCCAGCGCCCGCAGCGGCGCGGGGGCCGCGCCGTGCAGCTTGCCCTCGGCGAACCACCGGGCCTGCGCGACGGCGTCGTCCCACGCCTTGCCGGTGTCGACCTCGGCGCGCTCGACCGTCGTCTCGCCGGTCAGCACCCGGGCGGCCCAGCGCAGCGACTCCTCCAGGAAGTCGGCCGGCTCGAACATGGCGTCCGCGATGCCCAGCTCGTACGCCTGCGGCCCGCGGAGCATCTTGTTCTGGTTCAGCGGGTTCTCGATGATGACCTTGAGGGCGTTCGCCGCGCCGATCAGCCGCGGCAGCAGGTACGTCCCGCCCCAGCCGGGCACCAGGCCCAGGAAGCACTCGGGCAGCGCCAGGGCCGGCACGCCCGAGGAGATGGTCCGGTACGCGCAGTGCAGCGCCACCTCGACGCCGCCGCCCATGGCCGCGCCGTTCACGAACGCGAACGACGGGACGGTCAGCTCGCCGAGCCGCCGGAACACGTCGTGCCCGAGCCGGGCGACCAGCTCGGCCTGCTCGCGGCCCTCCAGCGCCGAGACGCCCTTGAGGTCCGCGCCGACCGCGAAGATGAACGGCTTGCCGGTCACACCGACGGCCGCGAGGTCGTCGCGCGCGGCCACCTGGTCGAGGGCGTCGTTCAGCTCGAGCAGGCCGCGCGGGCCGAAGGTGTTCGGCTTGGTGTGGTCGAACCCGTTGTCGAGCGTGATCAGCGCCAGGGTGCCCGCGCCGTACGGCAGCTCGACGTCGAGGACGCGCGCGTGCGTCACGACCTCGTCGTGGCTCGGGCCGTCGCCCTCCAGCAGCGACCGCCAGGTCTGCACCGTGCTCACTTGCCCCCCTCGAAGTTCGGGTTCTCCCACAGGACCGTGCCGCCCATGCCCATCCCGACGCACATCGTCGTCAGGCCGAAGCGGACGTCGGGCCGCTCGGCGAACTGGCGGGCCAGCTGCATCATCAGCCGAACCCCGGAGGACGCGAGCGGGTGGCCGAGCGCGATCGCGCCGCCCCAGGGGTTCACCCGCGGGTCGTCATCGGCGATCTTGAAGTGATCGAGGAAGGCGATGACCTGGACGGCGAACGCCTCGTTGATCTCGATCAGGCCGATGTCGTCCACCGTGATCGAGTTACGGGCCAGGAGCTTCTCGGTGGCCGGTACCGGGCCGACGCCCATGACCTCGGGCTCGACGCCCGCGAAGGAGTAGTCGACGAGCCGCATCCTGGCCGGCAGGCCCAGCTCGGCGGCGACGTCCTCGGCCGCGACGATGCACCCGGTGGCGCCGTCGTTGAGGCCGGCGGCGTTGCCCGCGGTGACGTGGCCGTGCGGCCGGAACGGCGTCTTCAGGCCGGCCAGGCCCTCCAGCGTCGTGTCGGGACGCGGCGGCTCGTCGCGGGTGGCCAGGCCGTAGCCCTTCTCCGGCGAGCGGATCGCCATCGGCACCAGGTCGGGCTGGATCTTGCCGGCCTCGTACGCCGCGGCGACCTTCTGCTGGCTGCGCAGGGCGTACGCGTCGGCGCGCTCGCGGGTGATGTGCGGGTACCGGTCGTGCAGGTTCTCCGCCGTCGACCCCATCACCAGTGCTGAGGGGTCGACGAGCTTCTCGGCGAGGAACCGCGGGTTCGGGTCGACGCCCTCGCCCATCGGGTGCCGGCCCATGTGCTCGACGCCGCCGGCGATCGCGACGTCGTACGCGCCGAATGCGATGCCGCCGGCCACGGTCGTGACGGCCGTCATCGCGCCGGCGCACATGCGGTCGATGGCGTATCCGGGGACGCTCTTGGGCAGTCCGGCGAGCACGGCGGCCGAGCGGCCGATGGTGAGGCCCTGGTCGCCGATCTGGGTGGTCGCGGCGATCGCGACCTCGTCGACGCGGTCGGCAGGCAGGGAGGGGTTGCGCCTCCGCAACTCGCGGATCACGCGGACGACGAGATCATCTGCGCGGGTCTCGGCGTAGAGCCCCTTGGGGCCCGCCTTGCCGAACGGCGTGCGAACGCCGTCGACGAAGACCACGTCACGTGCGGTACGGGGCACGGTCGGTTCTCCTTCTGACAGAGTCTGCGGAGCACTCCTGGTACTCCTACCCATAGGTTACTCATCAGTAACGACTGGCGGGTAACCCGGGGCCGCGCCGCCGGCTCGGCGAGGCGGGAACCGTGCCCGTACGGGCCGCGTGATCAGCTCTGCGCGGCGGCGGTCCGCCGCTGCGGCTTGGGGGTGGACGGCTTGGCCGGGCGGAGGAACAGGGCCATGACCGGCACCAGGTAGAGAACCCACATCACGGCCTGGACCGTGGTCACCTGAGGCGTCAGGTTGAAGACGCCCTGCAGGGCGGTCTGCAGCCACTGCCCGGGGGTCCCCATGCCGTCGAACCAGGTGCTCGGCTCGAACGCCCAGGATCTGAGGCCGGGCAGGATGCCGGCCTCCTGCAGGTCGTGGAAGCCGTAGCCGAAGACCCCGGCGGCCACCACGATCAGCGCGGCGCCGGTGATCGTGAAGAAGCGCTTGAGGTTGAGCCGGAGCCCGCCGCGGTAGAGGAGATATCCGAGCAGGGCGGCGGTGAGCAGGCCGAGCACGGCGCCGACGATCGGCTGGACGCTGTTGCTCTGGGCGGCGTCGATGTTGGTCCACAGGAACAGGGCCGTCTCCAGGCCCTCCCGGCCGACCGCCAGGATCGCGACGGCGAAGAGCGCCCCGGTCCCCAGGGACAGCGCGCCCTCCAGTTTGCCCTCGAGCTCGGCCTTCATCGACCGCGCGGCCCGGCGCATCCAGAACACCATCCACGTCACCAGGCCGACGGCGACGATCGACAGCGTCCCGCCGAACGTCTCCTGCGTCTTGAACTGCATCTCGCCCGAGGCGACGCTCAGCAGCACGCAGAACGCCACGCTGATCGCGATCGCGGCGCCGATGCCGGCCCAGACGGGGGTGAGTGCCCGACGGTTGCCCGACTTGACCAGGTACGCGATGAGGATGCTGACGACGAGCGAGGCTTCCAGCCCTTCGCGCAGGCCGATGAGGAAGTTGCCGAGCAACAAGGGACGCGCTCCTTCGGACGAACCAGACGTCAGGTCACATTAGGCATACCTAACCTAACCTGAGTGTGGGGGAGGGGCTGCGCGATCGCAAGCCCGGAATGTCACCCAGACGCCGGTTTCCATGTCTGATGGGTCACGTTCCCGATACTCGCCCTCCGATCGGATCAATTACGTCCGCAGTCCCCGCCGTCAGGGCATAGCGTTTGACATGTGGAGTTTCGGGACGTGATGACTCGCCGTCGGATGCTGACCCTCGGCGCCGCGGGCGCCGCACTTCTCCTTGCCGGGGACAGGGTCAAGGGCGCACCGGCCGGGCCCCGCCCTCCGCTCGCGCGGGGCCGGGCGGTCATCCCGCCCGTGAACACCAGCCCGTCACCCACGCCGAAGCCCGTGCCACCGCCTCCGCTGCCGCCCGTGCCGCGCCGCAAGGAGGCCGTGCACCGGGTCCACGACCTCCTTCCGGAGGCGCCGCCCAACGCGATCGCGCTGACCATCGACGACGGCCCGCATCCGGAGTGGACGCCGAAGATGCTCGACGTGCTCGCCGAGCACGAGGTGAAGGCGACATTCTCGCTGATCGGCATCCAGGTGAAGCAGTACCCGAAACTCGCGCGGCGGATCGTCGAGGCGGGCCACCAGCTCTGCAACCACACGATGAACCACCCGCTGTGGATCGCCGAGATGTCCTCCCACAAGGTGGACAAGGAGATCACCGAGGCGCACCACCGGATCGCCGACGCCACCGGGGTCGCCCCGAAGTTCTTCCGCTCGCCCGGCGGGGCCTGGTCGCGCGCGGTCTTCGGCTCGGCCGCCCGGCACGGGATGGTGCCGATCGACTGGGACATCGACCCGAAGGACTGGTCCCGCCCGGGCACCGCCCACATCAAACGGAGCATGCTGGCCGCCAAGGGCGGCGACATCCTGCTGTGCCACGACGGTGGCGGCGACCGCTCCGAGACGATCAAGGCGCTACGGCAGGTCCTCCCGAAGCTCCAGGCCCGCGGCCTGTCATTCGTCCAGCTCTGACCCTGTGAGGGCGTCCAGTTCCGATCCTGTGAGGGCGTCCAGTTCTGGCCCTGTGAGGGCGTCCGGCTCAGGCCCTGTCACCCGAGGGCGCGGGCGTACCAGACGTACGGCGGTGTGAGGGCGTCGATGGAGAACCCGAGCCGTTCCAGGAGCCGCCGGGACGGGAGGTTCGCCTCGTGGACCTCGGCGGTGGCCCGGTGGCAGGCCGGGAGCTCCTCGAGCCGGCCCAGCAGCCCGCGGACCGCCTCCGTGCCGTACCCCTGCGACCGCCAGGGCGCGCCGAGCCCGTAGCCGATCTCGACCGCCCCGTCGGCGCCCGGGCCGTGCTTGATCCCGCACTCCCCGATCACGGCGCCCTCCCGGTGGATCAGCCAGGTGAGCGCCTCGGCGTCCACGGCCGCCCGGTGCGCGACGATCGCGGTCGCGTCCGTCGGCCACCCGCGCGCGGGGACCATCCCCGAGCAGTCGCCCTGGGAGAGCGCGCGGGCGGAGCGAGGTTCGAGCCGGTCCAGGACGAGACGTCGCGTGACGATCCGGTCGGCGCCGGAGGCCCGCCGATCAGGACTCACGCTTGGCGGCCAGCCGGAACAGCGCCTTGGCGAGAGGCGTGGCCGTCAGCGTGACCTGCCAGGTACGCGCCCCGAGGCCGCTGAGCGCGGCGCCCACCGCCTCCGGCGTGGCCTCCTCGGGCGGGGACCAGGCGAGCCGGCGTACGGAATCGGGCTGCAGGAGGTTCTCCGTGGGCAGCGTGTGCTCGTCGGCCAGCGCGGCGACCACGGACCGCAGGGCGCTGAGCCGCTCGGCCGCCGCCGGGTCGCGCTCGGCCCAGCGGTGCGCGGGCGGCGGCCCGTCACCGGGAACGCTGTGCTCGGGCAGCGAGGTGTCCGGGAGCGTGCGCCCCCGCTGCACCGCGCGGAACCACGCCGGCGCGTGCCGCCGGGTGTTGCGCCCGCGGAACGTCGACAGCGCCGCCAGGTCGTCCGGGGTGCGGGGGAGTTCGAGCGCGGCCTCGACGATCGCGGCGTCGGGCAGGACCCGGCCGGGGGACAGGTCGCGGTCGCGGGCGATCCGGTCGCGGGTCGTCCACAGCTCGCGGACGACGGCGAGGCTCCGGCGGCTGCGCAGCCGGTGGATGCCGGAGGTGCGGCGCCAGGGGTCCTGCCGGGGCTCCTTCGGCGGCGTGGCCAGGATCGCGGCGAACTCCTCCAGGGCCCACTCGAGCTTGCCCGCCTCCTCCAGCTCCACCTGCAGCGCGTCGCGCAGCTCGACCAGGAGCTCGACGTCGAGCGCGGCGTAGCGGAGCCAGTCGGCGGGCAGCGGACGGCTGGACCAGTCGGCCGCCGAGTGCCCCTTCTCCAGGGTGAAGCCGAGGATGGTCTCGACCATCGTGCCGAGGCCGACGCGCGGGTAGCCGAGCAGCCGGCCGGCCAGTTCGGTGTCGAACAGGCGCCGGGGCGTCAGCCCGAGTTCGGACAGGCACGGCAGGTCCTGGCTGGCCGCGTGCAGCACCATCTCGGCGTCGGCGAGCGCGGCGTCCAGCGCGGACAGGTCGGAGCAGGGAACCGGGTCGATCAGGAACGATCCGGCGCCGCGGCGGCGCACCTGTACGAGGTAGGCCCGCTGGCCATAGCGGTAGCCGGACGCGCGTTCGGCGTCCACCGCGACCGGGCCCTCCCCGGCGGCCAGGCGCTCGACGGCCTCTTGGAGCACCTCCGGAGTCTCGATGACCGGAGGAATGCCCTCCCGTGGTTCAAGTAGGGGTACGACTTCTGCTTCCGACACTTCCACGCGCCTACCGTATGTGTTCAAGCTCCTGGACTCGGCAGTGAGGTGACTCCCGCCGGCGGCAAGCCGGCCGCCTGACATAGAACATCGCACCACGCACTGATATGCCCAGCAATATCATCACTCATCGGTGACCAGGAGGCGCGAAGCTCCAGCTCGGTCGTGGCCGGATCGGCGCCCTTGTCCCCGAAGCTCTCCGAGACCGCACGGGTGATCGTGCCCGACGCGGCCTTGTAACCGGCCCGATGACCCTCCAGGGCCTCGGTCAGCCAGCTCCACCCGACCGGGCCGATCAGCGGGTCCGCCGCGATCTCCGGCTCCAGCTCGGCCCGTACGTAGGCGACCAGCCGGAAGTCCCCGTCCCAGCCGCGCTGCCCCTCGGGGTCGTACAGCACGATCAGGCGGCCGACGGCGAGCTCGGTGTCGTCCTCGCGGTACACCGTCGCCATGATCGCAGCGGCGTACGGCGCCAGCCGCTGCGGGGCGGGCATGTCCTCGATCAGGAGTTCCGGTCGCGCCGGTTCGGCGTCGACCACGGCGCGCAAGGTCTCAAGCGCGCGTTGGAACGGTCCCGGAGCGGGGTCACTTCGGGCGGTCATCGGGCGTACGGCCGATCCACCGGGCACACCTCGGAACGCGTTGACGGACAAATCAGCACAAGAGGCCTCAGGCGGCCTCGGATCGAACGGTGATCAGGATCTCGGGCGTGTCGCCGATCAGGATCGCCATGCCACAGTCCACACACGCCCACTCGGGGCAGTCCACGCCGTGGCCGTCCGCGCACGGCGGCTGCTCGAAGCGGCGTTCGCCGCCACAGGCGGAACAATGACGTGTGAGGGCCATCTCGGTGACCTCCCTCGATTCGGCAGGGGAGCGTTCACACGGTCGCATGTGCCCCGCCGCGATCGCAGGACATCGCTCGGCGTGTCCTGAAGATTCTCATAACGGACTTAGGGCCATGCCCTTGACGACGTTCCCGTCCGCCCGCGTCGGGACCACATCGTATGGGACCCGGAACGGCTGCGGGACCGTTCCAACGCGCACGTCCGGAGCGGGCCCACCGTCGGAGCCGTTCGACCGCGCGGGTCCCGGAGCGGGTCACCGCCGGGGCCGGTCCGCGGGCCGGTGCGTAGCGGCGCGCCGATTCGTGGGACGATCCAGAGCGTGCCTCAAGCCCACAACGTTTCGCGGGAAGCCAGACGGGAGAGCACTGTCATGCCGCAAGACAGCGCCACGGCCGCCTCCGGGCCGGGCGAGGAGAGCGCCTTCCTGCTCGCCTGCCGCCGCCGGCCGGTGCCGCACACGCCCGTGTGGTTCATGCGCCAGGCGGGCCGCTCGCTGCCGGAGTACCGCGAGGCGCGTGCGGGCATCCCCATGCTCGAGGCCTGCGCCCGGCCCGACCTCGTCGTCGAGATCACGATGCAGCCCGTCCGGCGCTACGCCGTCGACGCGGCGATCTTCTTCAGCGACATCGTCGTGCCGCTCAAGGCGATCGGCATCGACCTCGACATCAAGCCCGGCGTCGGCCCGGTGATCGCCGACCCCGTCCGCGACGCCGCCGCGGTCGACCGGCTGCGCCCGCTGGAGCCCGGCGACGTCGCCTTCGCCACCGAGGCGGTCCAGGCGCTCACCGGCGAACTCGGCGGCACCCCGCTGATCGGGTTCGCCGGCGGCCCGTTCACGCTCGCGTCGTACCTCATCGAGGGCGGTCCGTCCAAGACCCACGACCGGACGAAGGCGATGATGTACGGCGAGCCCGAGCTGTGGGCCCGCCTGCTCGACCGGCTGGCCGACATCGCCGCGGCCTACCTGAAGGTCCAGGTCGAGGCCGGGGCACGCGCGATCCAGCTGTTCGACTCGTGGGTGGGCGGCGTCGGCCCGGAGGACTACCGGACGTCGGTGCTGCCGCACAGCCGCAAGATCTTCGAAGCGCTGGCGCCGTACGACGTGCCGCGCATCCACTTCGGCGTCGGGACCGGTGAGCTCCTCGGCCTGATGGGCGAGGCCGGCGCCGACGTCGTCGGCGTCGACTGGCGGGTGCCGCTCGACGAGGCCGTTCTGCGCGTCGGCCCCGGCAAGGCGCTGCAGGGCAACCTCGACCCGGCGATCCTGTTCGCCCCCTGGGACGTCATCGCGGACCGCACCCGCGACGTGCTCGCCCGCGGCCGTACCGCCGAGGGGCACGTCTTCAACCTGGGCCACGGCGTGCTGCCCACGACCGACCCCGACAAGCTCGCCCGCCTCGTCGACCTCGTCCACGAGGAGTCGGCCCGCTGACCGACGCCGCAGGCTCGAGGGGGCGCCGGGCCGGATGAGCGGCGTCGCGGGTCAGGCCGGACCCTGCGGTTCGGCTCCGGGCCGCGAGAGACGCCGGCGCCTCCGCAGCCCGTAGACCGGCAGGCCGATCACCGCGGCGACGACGAGGAACGGCAGTGCCCACCCGAGCACCAGCGTGAGCACGCCGACGAACGCGGTGAACGCCCGCCAGCCGGCCGCGAGCCCGCCGGTGAAGCCGTGCGTCCGCCGCTTCGCCGGCGCGCCGCCGCCCTCGACGCGCAGGGTGACGGTCGCGTACGCCGTCTGCCGGGCCAGCGTCCGCTGACGCGCCTGCAGCGACTCCAGGTCCGACTCTCGCTGGGAGATCTCCTGCTCGACCTGTATCACCTCGCTCACGGTCGTCGCCTTGGCCAGGAGGGCGCGGAACGAGGCGAGCGTGGCCTTGGCCGAGGCGACCCGGCTGTCGACGTCCGCGACCTCTTGCGTCACGTCCTCGGCATGTTGCTGCAGCGACGTCCGCCGGCCGATCCGCGCGGATCCCAGTCGGTCGAGGACCTCCGCGTACCGTGCCGCCGGGACCTTGAACGTGATCGTCGTCCCCGGCCGGGAGCCGGAGGAGGTCTCGGCGTCCTCACCGCCGATGTAGCCGCCCGCGCCGGTGACGATCTGCTTCGCCCGCGACGCCGCGGCGGTGACGTCCCCGGCCCGCACGGTCACGGAGGCGGTGTACACGATCGCCTGGGCGGGCGTGAGGTTCGCCGCCGCGGCGGTCTTCGCGGCGCCGCCCGCCGGTCCCCTCAGCGCCGCGGCCCCCGCCGCGCCCGAGCGGGCCGCACCGTTGACGCCGCTCGAACCGCTCGAGCCGGCGCAGCCTCCGACGAGCAGCACGGTGACTAACACCCAGAGAAAAGCCCTCATGTAAAGAAGACGTCGTGACGTGAATCACGGTTCGCGGGGCGCGGTCGCGATCCCGTCACGTTCCCGACGCGCCGGGATCACGGACGCGCCGCGACCCTGAACGCCGGTCGCCCGGAACGTCTGCCATCGTGGACCCATGACCAAGCAGTCGCACCGTGGCCACGTCGCCGTCGTCGGCGGGGGAGTCGCCGGGCTGACCGCCGCGTACGAGCTGGCGAAGCAGGGCGCCCGCGTCACCCTCCTGGAGGGGACGACGGACGTCGGGGGAAAGCTGAGGGCGAGCGAGATCGCCGGTGTCGCCGTGGACGAGGGCGCCGAGGCGATGCTCGCCCGCCGCCCCGAGGGCCTGGATCTCGTCCGCGAGCTCGGGCTCGGCGACCGGCTCGTCTACCCCGGCACCACGTCGTCGGCGATCTGGAGCCGGGGCGCCCTGCACCCGATGCCCGCCGGGCAGGTGATGGGCGTGCCCGCCGACCTGGCCGCCCTCGCCCGCTCCCAGGTGCTCTCACCCGCCGGCCTGGCCCGGGTGCCGCTCGACCTGGTCCGCCCCGAGACCCCCCGGGGCGAGGACGTGTCGGTGGCCGACTACGTCGGCGCGCGCGTCGGCCGCGAGGTGGTGGACCGCCTGGTCGAGCCGCTGCTCGGCGGGGTGTACGCCGGACGGGTCGAGGAGCTCTCGTTCGAGGCGACGATGGGCGGGCTGGCCGCCGCCTCCCGGAGCCGCCGGTCCCTGATCAACGCCGCCCGCGCCGTCGTCGAGGCGGCGCCCGCCAACCCCGGGCCGGTGTTCACCACGCTCGTCGACGGGATGGGCGCGCTGCCGGGCGCGCTGGCCGCCAAGGTCGCCGAGCTCGGCGGCACCGTGCGCACCGGGGCGATGGTGCGCGAGCTGGCCCGTACGCCCGATGGCTGGCGCCTCACGATCGGACCCGCCCGCGCGCCCGAGTCCCTCGACGTGGACGCCGTCGTCCTGGCGGTGCCCGCCCGGCCCACCGGACGCCTCCTGAAGGACGCGTCCCCGGTCGCGGCCGCCGAACTCGACCGCGTCGAGTACGCGAGCATGGCGATCATCACACTCGCGTACTCGGTCACGGCCTTCCCCGAGCGGCCGTACCGCAGCGGCTACCTGGTGCCCGCGATCGAGACGCGGGACGTCAAGGCCGTCACGTTCAGCACGACCAAGTGGCCGCACCTCACCGACGGTTCGCCCGACCTGGTGGTCGTCCGCTGTTCCATCGGCCGGTACGGCGACGAGCAGGCGCTCCAGCGTTCCGACGAGGAGCTGAAGGCCGCGGCGATGACGGAGCTGGCCCGTACCGCCGACGTCAACGAGCTGCCGATCGACTCGCGGGTCACCCGGTGGGGCGGCGGGCTGCCGCAGTACACCGTCGGGCACCTCGAACGGGTGGCGCGGATCCGCGCGGCGGTCGCCGGGCTGCCCGGTGTGGCGGTGTGCGGCGCGGCCTACGACGGCGTCGGCGTCCCCGCGTGCGTCGCGTCCGCCCGGGTCGCGGCGGCCCGGGTGCTCGACCACCTGAAGGGTCGGGGAGAATCGAACCGGGGCGCCGAGCCGGTCGGCGACCGTGGCGGCCGGCCCGAGTGACCCCCGCAGGCGTCCCCCGAACAACGATGAGGAGTGCGACCGTGAGTGCCGCAGAGACGGGCCGACCGAAGGCACGGGAGCTCAACGAGGTCATCCGGTACACCATGTGGTCGGTGTTCCGGGCCCGCGACCTCGCCGAGGCGGACCGCGCGGCGGTCGCCCGTGAGGTCGAGGACCTGCTCGAGCAGGCGGCGGCCAAGGACGTCACGACCCGCGGCCTGTACGACGTCGCCGGGCTGCGCGCCGACGCCGACTACATGTTCTGGTGGCACGCGCCGAGCTCCGACGACCTGCAGGAGATCTACCACCGCTTCCGCCGGACGGCGCTCGGCCGCGCCTCCGAGCCGGTGTGGTCGGTGATGGCCCTGCACCGCCCGGCGGAGTTCAACAAGAGCCACGTCCCGGCGTTCCTCGCCGACGAAGAGCCGCGCGCCTACGTCTCCGTCTACCCGTTCGTCCGGTCCTACGAGTGGTACCTCCTGCCCGACGAGGAGCGCCGCGCGATGCTCGCCGAGCACGGGATGATGGCGCGCGGCTACCCGGACGTGCGGGCCAACACGGTCTCGTCGTTCTCGCTCGGCGACTACGAGTGGATCCTGGCCTTCGAGGCGGACGAGCTGCACCGCATCGTCGACCTGATGCGCCACCTGCGCGGCGCGGCGGCGCGGCGCCACGTCCGCGAGGAGATCCCGTTCTACACCGGCGCCCGCAAGCCGGTCTCCGAACTCGTCGCCGCCCTGCCCTGATCCCAGATCGGCCGTCCGCCGGCCACCATCGCGTTCCCAGGCGTCCCCTCAGCCGGCCCAAGGCACCGTCTGAGGGGACACCGGCGAGACGAGACGCGCCTCAGGCGCGCGATGCGTCGCGTATGCCCAGACCGTCCCGGGGGCGGTGTCAGAGGGCCGTGCCGATGGCTCGGAAAAGCTCCGCCCGCAGTGCCCACGCGCGGGCTTAGGTCCCTTTCGGACACGCGGTCGCCGAGCCTTCTGCACACCCCGGCCGACCCGCACCCCTATCGGTCAGCGATGGTGTCTGATCCAACAGCCTTCCATCTCTTCGTTCGTCCGGGCCCCAGTGCGACGAGCGCAACAAGCACGGCGATACCCCCCGCGACAAGCATGGCGACGCTGTACCCGTGAACGACGCGGTCCAGCGATTCGGTGGAGCGCGAGTGGGCGGTTGCCCTACTGGCGACGGTGGCCAGGGCGGCCAGACCCATTGCACCCCCGGTCTGTCGTGCGGTGTTGACGAGTCCTGATGCGAGGCCCGCATGTTCGGCATCGACGCCGGCGGTAGCGAGGGCGACGCAGGGCAGGGTCACGATGCTCGCTCCGGCTGCCCAGACCAGCGTTGGCCCGAGGATGTGCGGCAGATAGTCGCTGTGCGCCGAAATGGTGGCCAGCCAAACCAGACCGCCCGCCATCACGAGGCCTCCCGCGACTACGAGGCGGCGTGCGCCGAACCTGGGTAGCAGCGACTTGGAGGTGATCGCGCCGAGCGTCAGGACGGCGCTCATCGGCACAAGGGCGAGCCCGGTTCGCAGAGGGCTGTCACCGAGGACCCGCTGCTGGTAGAGGGACAGGAAGTACAGGGTCGCCGTCATGATCGCGCCGAGGCCGGCGACGATCACATTCGCGACGAGGATGTTGCCGCGTCGCAGGATCGACAGCTGGACCAGAGGGGCCGGACCGCGCTGTTCGGCGACGACGAACAGCCCCAGCAGGGCGGCCGCGGCGAGCACGGCGACGATGACGCGTTCTGAGGTCCATCCGTATCCGCCGACCTGGGAGATGCCAAAGGTCAGTGCCGCTGCGCCGAGGGTCACTGTGACCGCTCCGGGAAGGTCGAGGGGCCGTCGGTCGCGGTTGTGCGACGGGATGAGGGACGCCGATGCCGAGATCCACAGCGCGGCGCCGATCGGGACGTTGATGAGCAGCACCCAGCGCCAGCCCAGGCCGCTTGTGATCGCTCCGCCCAATACAAGGCCGAGTGCTCCCGCTGAGCCGGACGTGGCGCTCCAGATGGACAGGGCGCGGGTGCGTTGCTCGCCGGTGTGGGTCATCGTGAGCAGGCTCAGACTGCTCGGCGCCAACGCGGCCGCGCCGATTCCCTGCACCAGGCGCGCGGCGAGCAGCGTCGCCGGATCGTGGGCGAGACCGCCGGCGAGGCTGGCCAGGGTGAACACCGTGACCCCGGCGAGGAAGATCTTCCGGTGGCCTATCAGGTCCGTGGCCCGCGCGGCGAGCAACAGCAGGCCGCCGAAGGAGATCAGGTAGCCGTTCACCACCCACTGCTGCGCCGACGCCGACAGCCCCAGCTCCGCCTGCATCTGCGGCAGCGCCACGTTCACGATCAGTCCGTCGAGCACCACCATGAGCTGCGCGCCGCAGGCGAGAACGAGAACAACGACCAGAGGAACGGTCGGCTTCAGAACACGCGGAGACTGGTAAACACTGTTCACCAGGCAGACGATAGATCGGGAGTGGCGGGACGGTCAACGTGCCGCTCTAGGCTGTACGGCGATGTCTTCGCGTGGATTGAGCCGGCGCCGGCTCGTGGCGATCGCCCATGACTACGTGGCGGCGAACGGGTTGGACGCACTGACGATGCGCCGTTTGGCCGTCGCGGCCGAGGTCACGCCAGGCGCGCTCTACAAGCACTTCCGGGACAGGCGCGATCTCCAACGCGCGATGGCCGACGCGGTCTACGCCACAATCGACCTGGCTGACATCGACGTGAACTCGCCCACCGTCGATCAGGTGATCACCTGCTGCGAACGCATGCGCGCGGCGATGCTCGCCTTCCGTGACGGCGGCCGCGTCGTCGCAGGTTCCTACTCACCTTTCGCCGCGACTGCGACGATCTCGGCCACACTGCGCAAGCTGCTGGAAGGCGTCATCCTGCCGTCCTTCGACGCCGGAGACATCGCCTATGCCCTCCGCAACTACACCACCGGCTTCGTCATCGAAGAACAGGCATACCTCGCCCTCATGTCGAGCGGGGAATGGGAGGCCCTCGTCCAGTCGCTGCCACGCCAGGGCGGAACTGAAGCCGGTCGAAGCTCCGACGCCGTCGCGATCCTCACCGGCGATCGCGACCAGCGATTCCGTGCAGGCCTAGAGGTGATCCTGACCGGGACTGTCGTCTCGGTACCGGGGAGAGACAAGAGCGATTGACTTCGGAACGTATTCCGAACTATTGTGTGGTCGTGTCCACTCCTGTCGTTTCGTTCTCCGAGCTGTCGAAGAACTCCAAGCGGGTCGCCGAGACCGTAGAACGTGCGCAGCGTGTGCATGTCACGCGGCGTGATGGTGAGGATCTGTACCTCACCACCGAGCATCACGACCGGCAGCGCGAAGAGACCGCGGACGTCACCACACGTTTGTTCACCGCGCTGATCAGCAACGACGAAGGCGCTCGTGCCGTCCTCCTCGCCCTCCCGCAGGTGTTCCCCTGGGTCCGCCACCTCTCGGCGACGGAGGTTCGCGAGTTCGTGATCGATCTCGTCGATGCCGTCCGTGACGCGGCTGAACTGGACGTACATTCCAACCTCCACCGCGTCATCGTGGAGTGGCGGGCCACCGCGCGGATCCTGGCCGATCCGGAGCTGACGGATCGGCTGACCACTTCTCTTCCCGATGAGGATCATGGAGAGGTGCCCGCTCCATGAGTCCGGAACGGGGCGACGACGTCCCGCCGCCACCGGTCGGCGACGAGTGGCGGCTACGCTTCGCCACGACCGACGCGGCGAAAGGCTGGGCGGAGCTGTGTAATGAGGCCGCGAGTAACACCCGGCGGTGTTACGAGACGCTACGCAGCGATCCGATCTCCATGCGGGATCCGGACCGTCAACACCGACTGCGTGGGCGCCTGGCCACCGCCACCCTGGGTGGTGTCGAGTACCCCCAGTGGGAGTACGAGGTGACCGCCGGCGGCCGCGTACGCTACCTCGTCGATCAGACCAAGCGGACCGTGTTTCTCGTCTACGCTTCCCCGCGACATCCCAGAGACACGGATAGCTGATCGCGGTCCCACCCTTCCGCAGCCTGCTTCATCGTCCATCAGTGCCCCGGCGGAGCACTCGGTAGATGCCGATCAAGGCAACGGCCGTCAGCGCGATGAGCAGGAGGACGGTCGTGGTGAGCGCGCTTCTGATGCTTCGGTTATCGGTTCGTCGGCTCATACCTCGTTGGCGGGTCCGGCCCTCATGGGGCCGACGGCAGGAGCGTCATGATCTCACGACTGAAGTAGCGCGAGAACGGCTCCGCCGAATTCCACAACGCAGAGATCTCTTCGGTTGCCTGGCGAATCACGTCCGGGTCGTCGATGCGCCTGGCGCCACAGGGCCGCCAATCCTCGTCGTATCGCACGTGGTAAAGCGCGTGTTCGTCCACGACGACCTCGGATAGGCGGCCATCGCGCTCAAGGTCCGTGACGTGCGCGGCGTCCAGGACGCGGATCGCCGTGCCCTCCTCGGCAAGGATCTTGAACCACTGCATCTCCCACAGGAGGTACCGGGACACCGGGCGCTCGACGATGCGCAGGCCCCGGAGCTCACTACCCTGCCGCGCATAGTTCTCCGCCTCGGCCCGTGCGTCGGCCCGCTCACCCTCGAAAACGGCGAGCACCCGCGGCCAGTCCTCCGCGACGAAAGCGCGCCAACTTGGATCATCGTCGGGCTCGTGGAAGTACTGGGCGCGTTCGAGCTTCCAGATGGGTCTGGTCAAGTGCTGAGTCTCTTCCCGCCGCATGGCGTGATAGGCCGCGACGTCGAGCGTCTTCCCCGGAACCGCACGTATACGATCAAGCATCCGGGATGTCCGGTTTGGCGGCGCTCAACATGTTCCGAGGTATGACCACGAGACGTTCGTCAAGGCCGATCCGGACGTCCGCCGGCAGCCGATCGGCGAAAATCGTCGTCATGTCGCGGCCGACGATCGCGATGTCGCCGTTGTCGAGTTCCCAGATGTCGGGACAGTCGTTGGTCGTACGGCTGTTCCCTAATTCAGCGGCGGTCTTACCGAGCCGACGTTTGAACTGAGCTCCGGGGTCGGCTTCCCAGGGGCGTGGCATGGCGGTCTCCTTGCATCCTGGACGGGCTTGTCAGTGACTGTCGCACGTCAAAGGAGACGGAACAAGCTTCCCCCGGTCTCGAGAATCCTCTCATCGGCGAACTGCTCGACCAGGCGGCCGTCGGCGGACTCCTCCTTGACGTCGAGACCATTCCACTCGCCGACGTGGAGGAGAACTGGACGCGGAGCGGAAGCGACCGTCGTATCGTCTTCGTGCCGTAAGAGTCGTGGTCGGCGTCCGCCGGCTAATCGGCGGGTCAAGCGCGGTCGAAGACTTGGCCATCGGGCGGGTCGGTCGGCGTGCCGCGGCGGAGTATTCCACGCGTGACTCGATCAGGGCGCCGGAGGGGCAGACACGGGCGGCCGCGCGCCGGCGTGCCCGACATGATCGTCCGGCTGCTGCCGGCCTCGGCCCTACGCCCGGTGTGCCTGCTGCTCGGCGGGGCGACCGGGCTCGTACTGGTGGCCGTCGCGCTCGTCCCGGCCGCCCCGCACCGGCGGCCGGGCCGACCGGTGGTCGAGGTGGAACGGCCGACCCCGGTCGCGACGCCGAGCACGACGCCGACCGCGCCGGGGTGGCACGACGACGCCCGGGACGCGGCGGCGGTGACGTACTACCGCAGCGCGGTGCCCGAGGTCGCCGGCCACGTGCGCGAGGTGATCTGGACGGCGCCGATCCTGCGCGTCTACACCGACCTGCCCGGCACCGACGCGAACTCCCCGGCCGCCCTGGCCCTGTGTCAGACGGGCGCCGCGTACCTCCAGGTCCGGGGCCGGGCGCCGGTGGTGTTCGTGCACGCGCGCGAACGTGACGGGTACCCCGTTCTCGCCAACAAGATGGACGCGAACGACAGCTGCCGGCTGGGCCGGGTTCCCTGAGCGCCCACCGTGGTCCTGTGCCGCCCGAATGCTCGGGAGAGAGCACCACCTGCGGCGATGGTCTGTGGGCTTCGGTCTCGTTTGCGGGACACGGTCTCCGAGCATTACATACGGTCTGGGATCCTGCGAGTCGCTGGTGGTACTCAGAACGCGTTAATCCGGTTAATCCAGCTCTCAAGCCGATCTTATCGGGCTCCTAACCGAGCTTCACTGTGCTCCCAGATGGCGCGATTACGGTGTTCAACACCTGAAAGCCGACGAATACCAGGGGGTAGTAATGAAGCTGCGTAATCGAGTCATCGCCGCTGTCACGGCCGCGACGATCGCCGGAGGCGGGGTCCTGGCGACGGGGGCGGCGGCCAACGCCGCCGTACGGCCTGTCTCCGCGCCCGCCGCGCACGCGCCGAGCGCGAAGACCACCACCTACCAGGTCGTCGGGGTGAGGAAGGGGCATGAGCTCGCCGTTCGGGCGTCGGCGAGCTCAACGGGGCGGACCGTCGGTCACCTCAAGGCGGGGGCGACGACCACCGGCACCGGCAGGTCGTCCCACGGCTACATCGAGGTGAAGGCGAGCAATGGCAGGACCGGGTGGGTCCCGGCGAAGGACCTCCAGCAGGTCCAGAGGAAAGGCCGCTGAGGCTCACTGAAATGCGCCGGCACGCGACGTGCCGGCGCATTCGTGCTTCCGTTGCGCCCCGGCCGAGGTCTCACCCGATCTTCTCGGCGGGCTGGGGACGGTCAGTCCGCGTACCAGTAGTCAGCGCCATCGCTGTAGTAGGTCACGCTGTATTCGAGTTGCCTGCGCAGGAAATCGGCCTGGACGGGGCTGGAGCGGTCCAGCGAGAGGAGCGCGTCCTCGAAGGTCCGGCGTACCCGCGCGATGCGCTCGACCACTTGGGCTCTGTCGAGACCCAACGCGAAGACGTTGATGTCCCCCCACGTTTTCTCTCGTTCGGACGATGCCAGATCGTTCACGAGGCGCAACGCCCGCTGCGCGGTGTCACTGGCAGGCCGCAGCTCCTCGATGGAGGCGGCTGCCTCGGGGTCGCCGGAGCTGATCCAGAACGTAACGTTCGTGAACGTGCAGCCGAAGTTGGCGGAGTTCGCCAGGTACTCCTCCAGCGTCGGCCGGACCGCCGAAGGGGTCGCTCCCCTGAAAGATCTTTTCCAGTCCCACTCTCTGGACATGGCGTCGATCATTTTTGTCAGCTCTTCGTCCCAGAGGCGGCCCAGCTGGGCGAACATGGGCTCGGCGCGTAGGTCCTCACGGATGTCGAACAGCATCCGGGCCAACGATGAGCCAGGGGGCCGGCCGGCGCGAACGGCCAGGCATTCAGCCGTGAGGTCGGCCACGTCGCGGCGTGACTCCGCGACGTGATCGACAAGCCAGTCGAGCGCGAAGATCCATAGAATCGTCCGGCAGGTGATCGCCAGATCGTCGGGCGCGCACCACGGAGCGCTGAACACCATGGTCTTCGCGACCTCTCCGTAGACCGTCGCGAACGGCTTGTCGGGGAACAGGTCGGGGTATCGCCGTGCGTCGTCGACGAGGTCCTGTTCGCAGGCGCGTATCTTCGCCGCGGCCGCTCCGGCGAAGAACGCGTCGGTTCTCGGTGACGTGGAGAAGGTGGGCGTCATGCTGGTGTTCCCCTCACCTCGATGGTCCGGTGCCGCCACGGTGCGCACGCCGTCACTCGGCGGAGTATCACACGGCCACCATGGACACACAAGATCGTGATCTTGTGTGTCCAGAACCATGCCGGAACGCCTCTCAGATGCGTCGGCGCGCGACGCGCCGGCGCCTTCGTGTTCTCGCCCGGCGCGAGTCCGCCCCGGCGGGCGCCGGGAACGGCCGCGGTCTACTCGGTCGGTTCGAGGTGCAGCGAGACGCTGTTGATGCAGTAACGCTGGTCGGTCGGGGTGGGGTAGCCCTCGCCCTCGAAGACGTGGCCGAGGTGGGAGTCGCACCGGGCGCAGCGGACCTCGGTGCGGATCATGCCGTGCGAGGTGTCCCGCAGCAGCGTGACCGCGTCCGACTCGGTCGGCTGGTAGAAGCTCGGCCAGCCGCAGTGCGAGTCGAACTTGGTGTCCGAGCGGAACAGCTCCGCGCCGCACGCCCGGCAGCGGTAGACCCCTTCGGTCTTGGTGGAGACGTACTCCCCGGACCACGGCGCCTCGGTGCCCGCCTCACGCAGGACGCGGAACTCCTCGGGCGACAGCTGGACCTTCCACTCTTCCTCGCTCTTGCGAATGACTGTCATGTCCCGCATAACCCGGGAACGGGAGCGGCCATTCCGGTGATCTGTCGGTGCGCGGTTGTACGGTGCGGTTATGGCATCGCCGTTCGTGGAGATCCAGGTCGGAGATCGCGTCGTCAAGATCACCAATCCGGACAAGATCTACTTCCCGGCACGCGGGGAGACCAAGCTGGACCTCGTCAACTACTACCTGGCCGTCGGCGACGGCGTCCTGCGCGCGCTGGGCCGCCGGCCGACGACGCTGGAGCGCTGGCCGGGCGGGGTGTTCGAGGGCGCGAAGATGGCCACGCGCGCCGACAACCGGGGCGACGCGTTCTATCAGAAGCGGGTGCCGAAGAACGCCCCGGACTGGCTCGAGACGGCCCGGATCGGCTTCCCCAGCGGGCGCCACGCCGACGAGATCTGCCCCACCGAGCTCGCGGCCGTCGCCTGGTGCGCCAACCTGGGCACCGTCACCTTCCACCCGTGGCCGGTGCGCTGCGCGGACGTCGACCATCCCGACGAGCTGCGCATCGACCTCGACCCCCAGCCCGGCACCGGCTTCGCGGAGGCGAGGAAGGTCGCTCTGGAGGCGGTCCGCGACATCCTGGACGAGCTCGGTTTCGTCGGCTTCCCGAAGACCTCCGGGGGGCGCGGCCTCCACGTCTACGTGCGGATCGAGCCCCGCTGGACCTTCACCGAGGTCCGCCGCAGCGCGCTGGCCTTCGGACGGGAGATCGAGCGCCGGATGCCCGACCTGGTGACCACCAACTGGTGGAAGGAGGAGCGCGGCGAGAAGGTCTTCATCGACTTCAACCAGAACGCCCGCGACCGCACCATCGCCTCCGCCTACAGCGTCCGCCCCAAGCCGCACGCCCCGGTGTCCGCGCCGCTGACCTGGGAGGAAGTGCCCGACGCCGACCCGGAGGACTTCACGATCGCGACGATGCCGGAGCGCTTCGCCAAGGTCGGCGACCGGCACGCGGCGATCGACGAGCGGGCGTTCTCCCTGGAGACGCTGCTGGAGTGGGCCGACCGCGACGAGCGGGAGCACGGGCTGGGCGACATGCCCTATCCGCCGAACTACCCGAAGATGGCGGGGGAGCCCAAGCGCGTCCAGCCCAGCAAGGCCCGCCGCGACTGAGCCCCGGCTCCGGCGTCACGTCTCGATCAGGCAGGATTTCTCGCGGGTGTTGGCCAGCACCGAGTCGTGGCCGTAGCCGCTGTCCTTCATGCCCTCGAACGGCAGGCCGGGCGGCATCTTGCGGTAGGTGTTCACCCAGATCGTCCCGGCTTGCAGGTCGCGGAGCATTCGTTGGGCGCGACCCAGGTCCCGCGTCCACACGCCCGCCGCGAGACCGTACGAGGAGTCGTTGGCGATCGCGATCGCCTCCTCCTCGGTGTCGAAGGGCAGCGCGACGGCGACCGGCCCGAAGATCTCCTCCTGGCAGACGCGCAGCGCGTTGTCCTCGGTCGCGAACAGCGTCGGCTCGACCCAGTAGCCGCCCGCGTACGCCTCGTCCACGATCTCGCCGCCCGAACGCCCGCCGAACACCAGTTCCGCGCCCTCCTTGGTGGCGATCTCGAGGTAGGACGTGACCCGCTCGAACTGTTCACGGGAGACGATCGGCCCCATCGTGGTGTCCTTCGACAGCGGATCGCCGAGCCGGATCCGGCCGGCGATGGCCGTCATCCGGTCGATCATCTCGTCGAAGACGGTCCGCTGGATGAGGATGCGGGACCCGGCCACGCAGACCTGCCCGGCGTTGGCCGTGAAGACGCTCTGGGTCGTGACGCCGGTGGCGGCACGGTCCAGGTCGGCGTCGGCGAACACGATGTTCGGCGACTTGCCGCCGAGCTCGAAGGCCAGCGGTTTCAACGCGTCGGTGCTGGCCCGGGTGACGATCCGCGCCGTCTCGGTGGAACCCGTGAGGCTGATCCGGTCGACTCCGGAATGGCGGACGAGCGCGTCGCCGGCCTCCTCGCCCAGCCCGGAGACGATGTTCAGCACGCCGGGCGGCAACACCTCGCGCAGCAGTTCGCCGAGGCGCAGCGTCGACACCGTCGCCTGCTCGGCGGGCTTGATGACCACGGTGTTCCCCGCCGCCAGCGCGAACGCCGCCTTGGCCGAGAAGGTGGAGATGGGGGAGTTCCACGGGATGATCCCGACGACCACCCCGTACGGCACGCGGCGCGTCAGGCCGAGGCTGTCCGGGCCCAGGACCACGGACTTGCCCTCCACGGCCGCGCCGCATTCGGCGGCGGCCAGGTGCCAGAGATAGGTCATGCCGGGGACGTCGCGTTTGGCGGTCTCGCTGATGATGCGGCCGTTGTCGCGGGTCTCGATCTCGGCCAGTTCCCGGGCGTTCGTGGCGAAGACGCCGGCCACCTGCCGGAGGAAGTGCGCCCGTCCGGCCGCCGGCATGGCGGACCACGCGGGGAACGCCTCGCGTGCCGCCGTCACGGCGGCGTCGGCGTCCTCGGCGGTGCTCCGCGGGATCCTCGCCCATACCTCGCCGGTCGCCGGATTGATCGAATCGAGCATGCGCTCCGTTCGGCGCAGCTCACCGCCGATCAGGTTCGAGAACTCCCGCATCGCGATCCCTTCCGTCCCACGCATACTCGAAGACAAGCGTACGCTTGCTCGGTATTCGGAGGAAGAAGCCGCCCATGGCTGAACGCCAGAGCTCGTTCCACCTGTAGCTCGTCAGGTGCTCCTTCCGCGCGATCGGGGTCCACTGACTCGGTGAGGGCCGTTCGGACGCCTTCGATAACCAAATGATCTCTGGGGCGGGCCGGGGCGTGTTCGATGGCCGCGCGGTCACCTCCGCCAGGTGGCCGCTCGGCCTGCGGCTCGCGCGAGTGCGGCCATGCCTGGTCCGTGTCTCCCGGCACGCCGCCCGCTCCCGGAGAACCGGCTCAGCCGCCGAGGATGTCGTCCAGGTCGTACGCGACGGGCACCTCGAGCTGGTCGTACCCGCACGACTCCGGCGTGCGGTCCGGTCGCCAGCGGCGGAACCGGGCGGTGTGCCGGAACCGGCGGCCCTCCATGTGGTCGTAGGCGACCTCGCACACCAGCTCCGGCCGGAGCGGCACCCACGACAGGTCCTTCTTGCCGGTCCACCGGCTGATCGCCCCGGGCATGCGGTCCACCGTGGCCTCGGTCTGCTCGGCCCATCCGGCCCACGGGTGCCCGGTGAGGTCCGTGACCCGGTAGGGCTCGAGCTCCGCGACCAGCCCTTCGCGGCGCTTCATCGGGAAGGACGCCGAGACTCCCACGTGCTGCAGCCGGTCTCCGTCGTACAGGCCGAGCAGCAGCGAGCCCACGACCGGCCCGGACTTGTGCCAACGGAACCCGGCGACCACGCAGTCGGCGGTGCGCTCGTGCTTGACCTTGAACATCGCCCGCTTGTCCGGCTCGTACGCGCCGGTCAGCGGCTTGACGACCACGCCGTCCAGCCCGGCGCCCTCGAACTCCTCGAACCAGCGCAGGGCCTCGTCGTACGCGTCGGTGGCGGGCGTGACGTGGACGGGCGCCTTCGCGCCGGCGAGCGCCTCGGTGAGCCGGGCGCGCCGGTCGCCGAAGGGGGTCTCCAGCAGCGACTCGTCGCCGAGCGCGAGCAGGTCGAAGGCGACGAAGCCCGCCGGTGTCTCCGCGGAGAGCAGTTTGATCCGGGACGCGGCGGGATGGATGCGCTGCTGCAGCGCGTCGAAGTCGAGGACGTGGCCCTTCCGCAGGACGATCTCCCCGTCGAGGACGGACCGCTCGGGCAGCTCGCGGCGGAAGCCCTCGACCAGCTCGGGGAAGTAGCGGTCCAGCGGCTTGCCGTTCCGCCCGTAGATCGCCACCTCGTCGCGGTCCCGGAACACGACCGCCCGGAACCCGTCCCACTTCGGCTCGTAGAGCACGTCCCCCCGGGGCAGCTCCTTGACGGCCTTGGCCAGCATCGGCGCCAGAGGCAGGCTCACGGGCAGGTCCATGACCTCACACTAGAACACGCCTACGACGGTCTTCCGTCGTCCACGCGGCGGGTGTAGCGGAGGAACAGGAAGTCCTCCTCCTCCAGGACGTGCCCGAGGCGCAGTGGGGTCGACCCCTCGCCCGGGCCGTTGATGATCCGTGCCGCGTCGCCCGCCGTGAGCTGCGGGCTGACGGTGAGGCACAGCTCGTCGAGCCGCCCCGCCGCGACGAACTGGGCGAGCAGTCGCGGGCCGCCCTCGGTCAGCTGGCGGGTGAGCCCGCGCTCGGCCAGCGCGTCCAGTGCGGCGGCCACGTCGACCGCCTCATCGCCGGCGACGATCACGTCGGCGTGCTTCTCGGCGCCTCTCCGGCGATCGTCCCCGACCGAGGCACAGGTGATGACGATCGTGCGGCTCGCCGCCTCGGTGAAGACCGGCGCGTCGAAGTCGAGCTCCAGCGACCGCGACACGATGGCCAGCGGCGGCGCCGGCGGCCGGCCCGTACGGATGTCCCCCCACCACTCGCGGGCGTGGACCGGCCCGTACCCCTCGACGCGGACCGTCGCCGCGCCCACGACGACGACGTCGGCCAGCCCGCGCAGGAGGGACAACAGCCGCCGGTCGGCCTCGTTCCCCAGGCCCCCGGCCTTCCCCTCGAACGTCGCGGCGCCGTCCGCGCTGGCGACCATGTTGCCCCGGAGCCAGGGGGTGGTGTCCGGATAGGCGTACGCCTCGGCGAGGTCCGCGAGGCCGGCTGGTTCGAGTCGTCGCATGACACCCAGGGTGGCACAGCAGTCGGTTCGTGACTTTACCGCGCTCTTGTCGCGAGGTTCACTGAGTGACACGTTGTGAGACAACGGGCAAGAGGGGGCAAAGGATGGGCTTCGCCGCATTAATGATGTGGATCCTGGCCGCGGTCGTGGGCGCCTACCTGCTGATCATCTGGCTGGCCAACGGCGGCCTGCGACGGCAGGGCACGAAGGTCACCCGCTTCCCGATGACGCTCGTCCTCGGCCATCCCGCCCTCGCCGTGGTGGCGCTGGCGGCCTGGGTGGAGTTCCTGCTGACGGCGCGGATCGCGTACGCGTGGAGCTCGTTCGGGGTGCTGGTGGTCGTGGCGCTGCTGGGGTTCACCCTGCTGACGCGGTGGCTGACCGGACGCGGCGGGAAGCACGCGCGCGGGGCCGAGCAGCATTTCCCGCTGCTCGGCGTGCTCACCCACGGCACGGTCGCCATCCTGACGTTCGTGCTCGTGCTGTTCACCGCGATCAGGGTCAGCCGTGGCCAGCCCTGATCAGGCGGGAAGGGCGCGGCGCAGCAGGACCAGGGCCCGGTCGGCGACCGCCAGGTCGTCGTCGGCCTTGACCGGCTCGCGGTCGGCCGGTTTCGGCGTCGCCGTGTCGAGGACGACCTCCCACCGCTCGCCGAAGCGCGCGTCCGGGATACGGAAGACGATGCCGTCGGAGTGCGCGTTGAACAGCAGCAGGAACGAGTCGTCGCGGACCCGCCGCCCGCGCGGGTCCGGCTCGGTGATCGCGTCGCCGTTGAGGTACACCGCGACGGCCTTGGCGTAGCCGATGTTCCAGTCCGCCTCGGTCATCTCCGTGCCCGACGGCGTGAGCCAGCAGATGTCGCGCTCGCCGTCCAGTTCGTCGCCGTGCGTGCGTCCCTGGAAGAACCGCCGCCGCCGGAAGACCGGGTGGTCCCGGCGCAGCTCCGACACCGTACGGACGAAGTCGACGAGGTCCCGGTCGCCGTCCCAGGACGCCCAGGCCAGCTCGTTGTCCTGGCAGTAGGCGTTGTTGTTGCCGTGCTGCGTGCGGTTCAGCTCGTCGCCGTGCGACAGCATCGGCACGCCCTGGGACAGGAACAGCGTGGCGATGAGGTTGCGCTGCTGGCGGGCGCGCAGCGCGATGATCTCCGGGTCGTCGGTCTCGCCCTCGACGCCGTGGTTCCAGGAGCGGTTGTCGTCGGTGCCGTCGCGGTTGTTCTCGCCGTTGGCCTCGTTGTGCTTGCGGTCGTAGGAGACGAGGTCGTGCAGCGTGAACCCGTCGTGGCAGGTGACGAAGTTGATCGAGGCCAGCGGGCGCCGGCCGTCGTCGGCGTACAGGTCGCTGGAGCCGGTCAGGCGGGAGGCGAACTCCTGCAGCGCCGGCTGACCGCGCCAGAAGTCCCGGACCGAGTCGCGGTACTTGCCGTTCCACTCCGTCCACAGCGGCGGGAAGTTGCCGACCTGGTAGCCGCCCTCGCCGACGTCCCAGGGCTCGGCGATCAGCTTGACCTGCGAGACGATCGGGTCCTGCTGGACCAGGTCGAAGAACGCCGACAGCCGGTCCACGTCGTGGAACTCCCGGGCCAGCGCCGAGGCGAGGTCGAACCGGAACCCGTCCACGTGCATCTCGGTCACCCAGTACCGCAGCGAGTCCATCATCAGCTGCAGCGCGTGAGGGTGCCGGGCGTTGAGGCTGTTGCCGCAGCCGGTGTAGTCCAGGTTGTACCGCTTGTCGGTGTCCCGGAGCCGGTAGTAGGCGGCGTTGTCGATCCCGCGGAAACTGAGCGTCGGGCCCAGGTGGTCGCCCTCGGCGGTGTGGTTGTAGACCACGTCGAGGATCACCTCGATGCCCGCCTCGTGCAGGGTCCGCACCATCGCCTTGAACTCCAGGACCTGCTCGCCGAGCTGCCCGGACGAGGAATAGGCGTTGTGCGGCGCGAGGAACCCGATCGTGTTGTAGCCCCAGTAGTTGGTCAGCCCGCGCGCCACCGGGGCGTGCTCGGAGACGAAGTGGTGCACCGGCATCAGCTCGATCGCCGTGACGCCGAGCTCCTGGAGGTGCTCGATCATCGCCGGATGGGCGAGCCCCGCGTAGGTGCCGCGCTGGCTCTCCGGGATCGCCGGGTGCAGCCGCGTCAGCCCCTTGACGTGCGCCTCGTAGATCACCGTCTCGTGGTACGGCGTCCGCGGCGACCGGTCGTCACCCCAGTCGAAGAACGGATTGATCACGACGTTCTTCGGCATGTACGGCGCGCTGTCCTCGGTGTTGAGCTCCGTCGGCGCCGCGAACCGGTACGAGAACAGGGACTCGTGCCAGCGCACGTCACCGTCGATGGCCTTGCCGTACGGGTCCAGCAGCAGCTTGGCGGGGTTGCACCGGTGTCCCTGCTCCGGGGCGTACGGCCCGTGCACCCGGTAGCCGTACCGCTGCCCGGGACCGACGCCGGGCAGGTAGCCGTGCCAGACGAAGCCGTCCGTCTCGGGCAGGGCGTAGCGGGTCTCGGCGCCGTCCTCGTCGAACAGGCACAGCTCGACCCGCCGCGCCACCTCGGAGAACAGTGCGAAGTTCGTACCGGTCCCGTCCCAGGTGGCGCCCAACGGGTACGGGGTGCCGGGCCAGACCTCCTGCATCGCTCTCCTCGGTGTCCACGGACATGCCTCATCGAATTGTTGCCGCACCTCGCCGAAGACGCGAATGGCACGGCCGGGAACGGCCGGTAATCGGTGCCCGGAACCCGCGCGGGTGGTGCCCACCACGCCGGTGACCAGGACTTTTCTCCGGATTCGCCAGGCATGCACTCTATGTGAGGTCAGGAAAGGTCAGTGCCAGGCCGGGCGGTCCGGGCGGTGGCCGCCCCGGCGGACGCGCGGGGCGGCCGGGCCGATTCACGCTCAGCGTGCCGGGAGGGTCACGCGGTCGCCTCACCGGGCTGTGAGGGAGTGGTCCGCTCCGGCTCCTCCGGGCCGGGCGGGGCCGTCGGGGCGCTGCCGAACTCGACGCTGTGCGCCTCGCGGCCGAACGCGGTCAGCAGGACCACCGCGAGCAGCGTCGGCGCGATCACGACGGCGAACGCGAACGGGTAGCCGTGCGCGCTCGCCAGGCGCTCCTGCAGAGGCAGGTTGATCGCGGCCAGGAGGTTTCCGAGCTGGTAGGTGACGCCGGGGTAGAAGCCCCGGATCGCGTCCGGCGACATCTCGGTCAGATGCGCCGGAATGACGCCCCAGGCCCCCTGGACGAACAACTGCATGACGAACGCGCTGATCGCCAGGAGGGCCGTGCCCTTCGAGTACGCGAAGAGCGGCACGACGAGCAGCGCCAGCAGGGACGCGCCGACGATGGCGCGGCGCCGGCCGAAGCGCTGCGACAGGGTGCCGACCACGACGCCTCCGACGATGGCGCCGATGTTGTAGATCACCGCGATGCCGACCGCGTAGTGCGGGGAGTGGTGCAGCCCCTTCTTCAGGAAGGTCGGGTAGATGTCCTGCGTGCCGTGGCTCATGAAGTTGAACGCGGTCATGAGCAGCACGAGGTAGAAGAACCGGACCAGGACCTTCCGGTCGAAGAAGACCTTGCGCAGCGGGGTGCGCGTCATCTGCAGCCGCGCGTTCGTGCGCTCCCAGACCTCCGACTCGCCCACGCGGTACCGCACGTACAGCGCCAGCAGCGCGGGCACCGCCCCGAAGACGAACAGGCCGCGCCAGCCGAAGATCGGCGTGATGACGAAGTAGGCGAGCGCGGCCACCAGGTAGCCCGCCGGATAGCCGACCTGGAGCATGCCGGAGTAGAACCCGCGCTTGGCCGGCGGGATCTTCTCCATCGCCAGCGAGACGCCCAGGCCCCACTCGCCGCCCATGCCGAGGCCGTACAGGAACCGCAGCACGAGCAGCATGGTCAGCGAGGTCGAGAAGCCGGAGATCATCTCGACGACGGAGTAGAACAGCACGTCGACCATGAGCGGGATCCGCCGGCCGACCTTGTCCGCCCAGAGGCCGAAGAGGTACGCGCCGAGCGGCCGGGCGATCAGCGTCAGCGTGGTCGCGACGGTGACCTTCTCGGCCGACGTGCCGAAGTCCTTGGCGACCTCGGTGATCACGAAGACGAGAAGGAAGTAGTCGAACGCGTCCATCATCCAGCCGAGGAACGCGGCGAGGAAGGCGTTGCGCTGGTCTCGATCCAGGCCGCCGGCCTGGTCGCGGATGTCGCCGAGCAGGGGGATGCCCATGTGCGGTCCTTCGTCCGGTCGGTCGCTCCCAGCCGATCTTTACCCAGTGTTGAGAGAATCAATTCCATGGTTACCAGGTAGGAAAGGTTGACTGCATCCGGTTCGTCGTGTTTCATTCAGATCATGCGCGTCCGGCCCGCCCTCACCCGCCGGTGGCACGTCGACCTGGTCCGTGTCGCCGCAGCCCGCTGTCGCGGCTGACGACCTCGCCGATCACCGTCTCCCGCGGCCCTTCTCCCGACCGCGTCCCCTCACATCCCCGCAGCCCGTTCACCCGTCACGGGGTCCCACGGCACTCCTCCGACGAGTGCTCCGTGCCCGAAGGCGGCGCCGCCCCCGTACAGGAGCGCACTCCCTCATGCCCTACAGATCCCTTTCGGCCGTCCTGACCCTGGCCCTGGCCGGAACCGGCTGCGCCGCGCAGGCGCGCTCGGACTCACCCACCCTGAAGATCGGTTACTTCCAGGGGGCCGTCGCCGGCCCCGAGGCCGTCGTGGCCGCCGACCCCGGCCTGGCCTCCCGCGTCAAGGCGAAGATCGAGCTCCGCCCGATCGACAGCGGCGTCGCCGGCATGGCCCAACTGCGCGCGGGCGCCTTCCCGGTGGTCTCCGGCGTCGGCAACCCGCCCTTCGTGGGCGCCTTCACCTCCGGCACGGACGTGGAGGTGGTCTTCGCCGAGAGCATCGACGAGTCCGGGCTGGTCGTGAGCGGCGCGGTCAGGTCGAACGCCGACCTGGGAAAGGTCGGCGTGCTCGTCGGCTCCACGCTCGACTTCCAGCTCCGGGGCTGGCTGAAGAGCCAGGGGCTCGCCGGCAGGGTGCAGATCGCCAGCTTCGCGAGCGAGGCAGCCGAGGCAGCCGCCTGGAAGGCCCACAAGATCGACGCGGTGTACATCAGCCAGGCCTTCCTGCTCGACCTGAAGAAGCACGGCGGGCGGGTGCTCACGACGGCGGCGGACATCGCGAAGCTGGGGTACGCCGCGGTCAACATGCTGGCCGTCAGCCGGCCGTACGCGGCGAAGAACCGCGACGTGGTCCAGCGACTGGTCTGCCAGATCTCCACGGCCCAGACGCTGGTCCACGGCGACCAGGCCGCGAAGTACGTCCGCCCGGCCGCCCGCTTCCTCGGGGTGCGGCCCGACGACGCCGTCGAGGCGACGAAGAACTACCCCTACATCCCGCCCGCCGAGGAGACCGGCTGGCTCAGGGGCGCGGACGGCAAGGCGTCCTCCGGCAGGCTGGCCGCGAACTTCCAGCGCACCGGGGAGTTCCTGGTGACGCAGGGCCGGGCGAAGACGGCTCCGTCCGTCGCCCAGGCCGCCGCGCACATCGACCCGAGCTTCTGGGACAAGGCACAGGCGGGAGGCTGCGCGTGAGCGGGCCCGGCGCGACCCGCCTTCCGGCCCGGCGACCCCGGGAGGCCCGCCGATGAACGCGATCGTCGAAGAACGCCCGATCACCGAACGGCCGTCCGCCGTACGGCTCCGGGACGTCGGCAAGACGTTCCGCGGACGACGCAGGCGGACCCCGGCGCTGGAAGGAGTGAGCCTCGACATCGAGGCGGGGGAGTTCCTCTGCCTGCTCGGCCCCTCCGGATGCGGCAAGTCCACGCTGCTCGGCATCCTCGCCGGGTTCGTCCCCGCCGACGCCGGCGAGGTGCTCGTGGACGGGCGGCCGGTGGCCGGGCCGGGCCCCGACCGGGGCGTGCTGTTCCAGACGCCGACGCTGTTCCCCTGGCTCACCACCCGCCAGAACGTCCTGTACGGGCCGAAGGCCCGAGGCGCGCTCACCCCGGAGGCGGCGGAGGAGGCCGACGCGCTCCTGGAGACGGTCGGACTGGCGGACTTCCGGGACGCCTATCCGCACGAACTCTCCGGCGGGATGCGCCACCGGGCCGCGTTCGCCCGCGTGCTGATCAACCACCCGAGCGTGCTCCTCATGGACGAGCCGTTCGGGGCGCTCGACGCCATCACGCGCGCCGGGATGCAGCGGTTCCTGCTGGAGCTCTGGCAGCGGCACCGCATGACGATCGTGTTCGTCACCCATGACGTCGAGGAGGCCACGCTCCTGGGCGACCGCGTCGCGGTCCTGTCCGGGCGGCCCGGCCGGACGAAGGCGGTCGTCGACATCCCCCTTCGGCGCCCCCGGGTCTACGAGGACACCGAGACGCTCGAGTTCGTCACCGCCAAGCGGCGCATCAGGGAGGTGCTGGAGCAATGAGCGAGCGAAGCGAGCGAATCATGAGCGCAGCGCCTCTGGTCACTCTTCCGGCGAAGGAGGGCGCATGAGCGAGCGAAGCGAGCGAATCATGAGCGCAGCGCCTCTGGTCACTCCTCCGGCGAAGGAGGGCGCATGAGCGAGCGAAGCGAGCGAATCATGAGCGCAGCGCCTCTGGTCACTCCTCCGACGAAGGAGGACGCATGAGCGATATCGACCCGCGTCCCCCGGCGACCGCCGTACAGGAGGCTCCCGCCGGGGCGGAACCGGCGCCGGCGACGCCCGGGGCGGGCGGCACGCCGGAACGGCGGGGACGGCGTTCGTGGCGGCGGGTGGCGTACGGCGGCGCCGGGCTGCTGCTGGCCCTCGGCGGCTGGCAGGTCGCGGCGCTCGTCATCGACGATCCGGTGACGCTGCCGACCGTCGTCCAGACCGTCCGTGAGTTCCTGCACTACGTCACCCATCCGTACCCGGAGGTCCAGGGCAGGACCCTGGTCGAGGACGCCCTGATCAGCACGGGCCGGATCCTCGCCGGGTTCGGCCTCGGCACGCTCGTGGGCCTCGTCCTGGGCGCGGCGATGGCGGGCGTCCGCGTGATCCGCGAACTGGCCGACCCCCTCATCGCGGTCGTACGGCCGCTGCCGCCGATCGCGTTCATCCCGCTGCTCGTGGTCTGGTTCGGCATCGGTGAGACGTCGAAGGTGGCGCTGCTCTTCTTCGGCGTGGTCCCGGTCATCACGATCGCGACCCTCGGCGCCCTCGACGCGGTACCGGTCGAGTTGGTGCACGCCAGCCGGAGCCTGGGCGCCTCGCACTTCCACACGATGGTGCACGTACGGCTCCGCGCCGCCGTCCCAGGAGTGATCACCGGGATGCGGATCGCCATGGGCGGCGCCTGGACGAGCATCATCGCGGCCGAGATGATCGCGGCCACCGGGGGAGTCGGCTTCCTGATCCTGCAGGCCGGCAACTACCTCCAGACCCCGTTGATCTTCAGCGGGATCATCGTCATCGCCGTCCTCGGCTTCGCGTTCGATGGCCTGCTGCGTCTGCTGCTGCGCGCCGCCGACCCCACCGTCCGCCACTCGTGACAGCTCTGAGAGAGAAGGAGTTCCCCATGTCCATCATCGACATCCGCAAGGTCGGCGGACGCATCGGCGCGGAGGTCACCGGCGCCGACCTCGGCCGACTCGACGACGAGGAGTTCCGCCAGGTCGACGCGGCACTGCTCGAGCACAAGGCCCTGGTCTTCCGCAACACCGGCCTCGACGACGAGGGCCAGATCCGCTTCGCCGCGCGGTTCGGCGAGCTGACCACCGCCCACCCCACCGTGCCGGCCGTGGACGGAAGCCCCAACATCCTGCCGGTCGACGGCGACGAGGGCATCCGGTCCAACCACTGGCACACGGACGTGACGTTCGTGCGCACGCCGCCCAAGGTCACCACGCTGCGCGCACTGGTCGTGCCGCCGTACGGGGGCAACACGCTGATCGCGAACGCCGCGGCGGCCTACCGGGACCTGCCGGAGCAGTTGCGGGAGTTCGCCGACCGGCTCTGGGCCGTGCACACCAACGACTACGACTACGTCCTGCCGCGTACGAACACGGAGAACGCGGTGAAGTACCGGGAGACGTTCGTCTCCCGGCGATACCAGACCGGACACCCGGTCGTGCGGGTGCATCCGGAGACCGGCGAGCGCGGGCTGTTCATCGGCGGGTTCGCCCAGCGGATCGTCGGGCTGAACAGCACCGAGTCGCGCGACATCCTGCGCATCCTGCAGGAGTACGTCATCCGGCCGGAGAACATCCTGCGGGTTCAGTGGAACCCCGGGGACCTCGTGGTGTTCGACAACCGGATCACCCAGCACTACGCCCCGGACGACTACGGGGACCAGCCCCGCAGGCTGCACCGGGTGACCGTGGCGGGCGACGTTCCGGTGAGCGTCGACGGGGCGGAGAGCCACGTCATCGAGGGCGACGAGGCCCATCACTACACACCGGCCGTCGCGGCCGCCTGATGGACGCGGGGCCCGGAGCGGCGGGGCTCCGGGTCCCGTCCGGCCGCCGCGGGCGGCCGGACGGGACGGGCCAGGTCGGATTCGGCCGGGTCCGGTTCGGGTCGTTCGGCTCAGGCCGGGTTCGGCCGGGTCCGTTCGAGTCGTTCGGCCGCCCGGTCGCGGGCCTCCTCCAGCAGGGTCCGCGCGAGCGGGGCGGTCGCCTCGCCGGGGTTCAGGACGCAGACCCAGCCCTGGACGGCGTACGCGGGGTGGGGGAGGAGCCGGTCGGCCACCGTGAAGTCGACCCCGGCGCGGTGCTCCGCGGCCGCGGCGGGCGGGTAACCGAGCAACTCCTCGAACCGCTTGCGCCCGACGGCGATGTTCAACCGGAACACGCCGGGGCGGTTCAGGTCGGACGCCGTGTCGAACCCCTCGTAGTCCTTGATGACGATCGTCGCGAAGGGCTGCCATCGATCGGCGGACGCGTCACCGTGCGGATCGTAGGAGATGAAGGTGTCGCCCCAGGCCGCCTCCGGAGCGCCGGTGTCCTCGCCCGCCGTGACGGCGACGGTTCCCGGCAGGCCGGCGGCGAACTGGATGATCTCGTCCTCGGTCATGAGGTCCTCTCGTCTCACATCTCGTGCCGTTTCCTCCCTTCAAGCATTCCATTGAAGTGCTAGTTGCGACTTTTCGCGCAGGACGGCGCCGAGAGCAGTGCCTCCAGCCACGGAACCCTCAAATGCGGGTTGAACGAGCCTGCCGGCTGAGGAGCGGGTCAGTCGCCGAGGCGTTCGAGGATGCGTTCCATGCCGCTGTTCCAGTTGATCTTCAAGGCGGCCACCGCACCGTCGATGTCACCGGCCTGGACGCACTCGGCGATCCGTTCGTGCTCCTCGGCCGAACGCTCCAGTACCTGCTGGTCGCCGATGATGACGCGTTCGTACCGGCGCATGGTGAGCTTGAGCGAGGTGATCAGGTCCATCAGGCGCTCGTTGGGGCAGCCGGACAGGAGCAGGTCGTGCCAGGCGTCGTCGTAGCGTTCGAGCACGGCGTACTCCGCCTCCGGCGCCGAGAACGCCCGCGCCTCATCGAGCAGGCGTGGCGCGATCGAGACGAGGTACTCCGGTTCGGACAGCTCCAGCGCCAGCGACTCCATGTGGGCCACGATCGTGGTCAGGTCGCGGAACTCCTGCGCGCTCATCGGCGCGAACCGGAAGCCCCGGCCGCGCTCGCTGACGATGATGCCCTCGCGCTCCAGGCCGATCAGCGCCTCCCGCAGGGGAGTGCGGCTCACCCCCAGGTCGGTCGCCAGGACGGTCTCGTTGATCGGCTGGTCGGGGTCGAACTCGCCCCGGCCCAGCCGGTCGAGGATCTCGTCCTTGATCTGCTCGCGCAACGGGCGGCGCTCGATCGGCATCTGGCAGTCTTCCTTTCTCCGGCGGCCGGCGATCAGGTCGTTCAGGCGGTGCCGGCGCCGTCGACGGCGATGACCGCGCCGCTGACGAACGACGCGGCGTCACTCGCCAGGAAGGCCACGGTCCGCGCGATGTCCCCAGGCGTGCCGATCCGGCCGAGCGGACGGTCGGCGGCCTCCTCGTAGAAGGCCTCCACCGATCCGCCGAGCTGCCGCGCCTCCTCGGCGAGCATGCCGGTGGCCGTGTCGCCCGGGCAGACGCAGTTGACCCGGATGCCGTCGGGCCCGTGGTCGATGGCCATCGCACGCGTCATGTTCACGACCGCGCCTTTGGACGCGCAGTACGATACGGCGTCCGCGCCGCCCTTGATGCCCCAACCGGATCCCGTGTTGATGATGCTTCCGCCGCCGGCGGCCCGCATCAGCGGTATCGCGTGCCGGCTCAACAACATGATCGACTTGACGTTGACGGCCATCACCCGGTCCCAGTCGTCCTCGGCGATCCCGCACACGGTGGACCGCCGGATGATCCCGGCGTTGTTGAACAGCACGTCGACGCCGCCGAAGGCCTCCCGGGCGGTCGCGATGACGCGCTCACAGTCGGCGGCGTCGGACACGTCGCAGCGGACGAACACCGCCCGGCCACCGGCCGCGATGACGGCCTTCTCGGCCTCCGCCCCACCCGTCTCGTCGACGTCGGCCAGCACGACGGCGGCGCCGAGCTCGGCCAGCAGCTCGGCCGTGGCCCGGCCGATGCCGGACGCGGCGCCGGTCACGACGGCCCGCTTGCCCGCAAGAGAGATCATTCCTCAGGTCCTTCCTTCAACGAATGGGGTACATGGCGGTGCGCCCGTGCCCCGTCAGCACGGGCCGGTGGCCCGTGAGCTCCCGGTCCAGCTCCTCGTCGCCGGTGTCGACGAGCAGGGGCCGCCCGCCCAGGGCGGCGAGCTTGGTCTCGGTCGCCACGACCAGCAGGCGGTCCGCGCCGACGGCGCGCAGCACGGCGGGGGAGATCTGCTGGTTGCCCCGGCCGAGCAGGAAGCCCTGCCCGCCGATCGGGGTGACGGCCACCCACGCGGGCGTCTTCCGTACGGTCTCCTCGAGTCTCGCCGCGGCGACGTCCGCCGCGACGAGCCGCCCGTCCCGGTCCAGCACGTTCACGCCCATGACGGGGACGTCGGCGCCGAGCGCGGCGGCGACGGCGCGCATCGTGCCGCCCGGCCCCAGGACGAGCGCCTCGCCGGGGCCGAGCCGCCGGCGCAGTTCGGCGGCGATCCCGCCGACGGACGCCGGCGAGGTGACCGAGCCGCCCACCTTGCGCTGCTGGATCCGGACCGGGACGTCCGGCACCCGCAGGTGGCCGTACAGCCGGGCCGAGACCCGTCCCTCGCGCACCGCGTCCTCGTCGAGGTCCATCACCTCGGCGTCGCGGAGCGCCGTGCCGCCGGCCGCCATCAGCGCGGCCGCCTCCCCGGCGGCGCGCGGGCTGACGCCGAACACCGCCGAGTGCATCTTCACGCCGGTCGGCACGCCGAGCACCGGCACCGACGTTCCGACCACGTCCAGGACGTCGCGGGCGGTGCCGTCCCCGCCCGCGAACAGCAGCAGGTCCACCTCGGCGGCCAGCGCGGCGGCCGCGGCCCTGGTGTCGGCGGGCGTGGTGGGGGCGCCCGGCTCGTGGACGACGACGGGCCGCAGCCCGGCGGCGGCGACCGCGTCGGCGCCCATCGCGCCCGCGGCGGTCCGCACGGTCAGCCCGGCGCCGAGCCGCGAGCGCAGCTCGGTCAGCGCGAGCGCGGCGCGCTCGCCCGCCCGGGGCTCCGCGCCGAGCGCGCGGGCCCGCCGCTGCACGTCCGCGCCGTCGCTGCCCTTGAGGCCGACCCGGCCGCCGAGGCCGGCGACCGGGTTGACGACGAGCCCGAACCTCATTCGCCCAGGATCTTCCGCCGGTAGGCGCGCCAGGTGACCGCCCAGGTCTGCGGGTCGTCCAGGGTGTCCTGCCGGATGCGGTGCACGGTCGAGCGGTGCGGCGCGGTCCGCACCGTCTCCGGCTCCTCGTACGCCTCGCGCGCGACCTCGGCCAGGATCGCGGCGTACTCGTCCAGGTCGGCCCTGGAGTAGGACTCGGTGGGTTCGAGCGTCATCGGCTCCGGCACCAGGAACGGGTGATGGCTGGTCCAGTAGTGCGTGCCGAAGTCGGCGGCGCGGTAGCCGATGTCCTCGGTGTGCACGCCGGTCTCCTCGGCCAGCTTCGCCCAGCTGTAACGGACCTGCTCGATCCGCCGCCGGCCCTCCGCGTACGGGGCGGAGGTGCCGCGGATCTCCAGGACCTTCTTCATCAGGTAGTTGTTGTTGAGCACGGCGACCTCGGCGGCCTCCCGCAGGCCCTCCGCGCCGAGCGCCATGATCCAGGCGTAGGCGCGGACCAGGTTCGGGACCACGCCGTAGAACGGCCGGATCTTGCCGACCGACGCGGGCCGGTCGTCGTCGAGGCGGTAGCGGGTGCCGTCGAACTCCACGGTCGGTTTGGGCAGGAACGGCGCCAGCGCCTCGGTCACGCCGCAGGCGCCCGCCGCGGGGCCGCCGCAGGCGTGCGGCGTCGAGAAGGTCTTGTGCAGGTTGAAATGGCACAGGTCGAAGCCGGCGTCGCGGGCCCGGGTAATGCCGAGGATGCCGTTGGCGTTCGCCTGGTCGTAGGAGCACAGGCCGCCCGCGTCGTGGACGATCTTGACGAACTCCTCGATCCGCGGGTTGAAGATCCCGGTGTCCTCCGGGTTGGTGATCAGCAGGGCCGCCGTGCGGGGGCCGACCGCGGCCTTGAGCGCCTCGATGTCGGGGTAGCCGTCGGCGTCCGGGTACAGCGTGATCACCTTGAACCCGGCCGTCTTGGCGCAGGCGGCGTTGGACGGGTGCGAGAAGATGGTGGTGATCACCTCGTCCCGCTGCTCCAGCTCCCCGCGCGCGGCGAAGTACGCCCGGATCATGGCCACGTTCGTGTAGATCGCCGCCGAACCGGCGCCGGGCTGCAACGACACCCGGTCCATGCCGGAGATCTCCCGCAGCAGCTGCTCCAGCCGGTAGACGATCTCCAGGACGCCCTGCACGGTCCGCTCGTCCTGCAGCGGGTGCAGTTCGGCGATCTTCGGGTCGCGGACGAACCGGTCGTTGACCTTCGGGCTGTACTTCATCGTGCACGTGCCCTGACCGACGTCGACGTTCAGGTCGACGCCGAGGTTCTCCTGCGACAGCCGCAGGTAGTGCCGGAGGACGTGCAGCTGGGACAGCTCCGGCAGGGCGGGCGGGGCCGCGCGGCGCAGCCCCTCGGGCAGGCTGTCGTCGAGCGGCACCTCGGGCTCGGGGACCAGCACGCCGCGCTCGCCGGGGCTGCTCAGCTCGAACAGCAGCGGTTCGTCCCAGCGGGCCTGGTGGAAACGACGCAGCGGCGGCTTCGGACCGATCTTCGCGTCGGCGGTCGTGACGGTGGCGCGTTCGGTGTTCACTTCGCGATCTCCTGGAGGGCGGTGGCCAGGCGGTCGATGTCGTCCTTGCCGTGGATCTCGGTGACGCAGTACAGGGCGTCGGTCTCGGACAGCACGCGGCCGCCGAAGATGCCGCGGTCCAGCAGCGCGTCGCCCACCTCGGCCGCCGTCCGAGCGCCGGTGAAGCGCACGGTGAAGTCGGCGAAGTGCGGCGCGTCGGCGTACGGCACCTCGACGCCGGGCACCTCGGCCAGCCGGCGGATCGCGTACCGCGTGTTCGCCATGATCGTCTGACCGATCTCGCGCATGCCCTGCGGGCCCATCAGCGCGAGGTACACCCCGGCGGTGATGCCGTTCAGCGCGGCGGCGGTGCCCACCCACTCCTTGCCCTCCTCACGGAGCGCGAAGGACGTCCGCTCGTAGGCCACGTCGCCGAAGCCGTACTCGCCCTCGACCTCGGTGGGCGCCACGCCGAACAGCCGGAAGGGGAACTCGGCGACGAGCCGCTCCTCGTCCCTGGTCGCGACGAACCCGCCGTTCAGCCCGCCGTACGCCAGGTGGAGCCCGAGCGGCTGGATCTCGCCGCAGACGATGTCCGCGCCGTAGGCGGCGGGCGGCGCGACCACGCCGAGGGAGATCGGGTTGCAGCCGACGACGTACAGCGCGCCGGCCTCGTGCGCCAGGCGGCCCAGCTCCGGCAGTGCGGGGTCGACGATGCCCAGGTAGGAGGGCGCCTCGGCGTAGACGGCCGCGACGTCGCCGGCGGCCAGCTCCGCGCGCACGGCGTCCAGGTCGGCCCGGCCGTCGGCGCCGACGGGGAGGACGACCACGTCGTGGACGGGACGCACGTAGTCGTCGATCTTCGACAGCTTGTCCGGGTCGAGGGCGGTGACCAGCAGCAGACGGCGGCGCCCGGTGATCCGGCCGGCCATCCGCAGCGCGGTCGCGGACGCCTGGAAGCCGTCGTAGGTCGGCACGTTGACGACGTCCATCTCCAGCAGCTCGCCCATCAGCGACTGGTACTCCCACAGCGCCTGGAAGCGGCCGTGGTCCTCGTACGGCTCGCCCGCGTAGGCGGTGAGGAACTCACTGCGGTTGATCACCTCGTCGACCACCGCCGGCACGTGGTGCTGGTAGCAGCCGGCGCCGAGGAAGCTGAGCGCCTCGTGGGTCCCGGTGTTGCGGGTCAGCAGGGCGCCGACGTGCCGGACCAGCTCCGCCTCCGAGCGCAGCGGGGCCGGCAGGTCCAGGGGCCGGCGCAGCCGGATGCTCTCCGGCACGTCGGCGTAGAACTCCTCGGTGCTCGCCGCCCCGACGGCCGCCAGCATCTGCTCTTTGATGGCCGGTACGGAGTTGGGGATGTACGGATGAACGCTCACACACGTCCTCGCTTTCGAGTTTCTCGTCGCACCCTCTTGACGAAAGCACATGATGCAGTGTGCTGTATACAGCATTCTTCATACCAGTCCTGGGAGGCAAGATGGCGACGAGCCTGAAACGGCGGTCAGTGTTGACCGCCGGGTTCGCCGGCGTGATGTCGGTACTGCTCGCGGTGAGCGGCTGCGCCACCGGAGGGACGGCCCGCAGGCCCGGCCCCGCGCTGAAGTCCGGCTCGGCCACCGCGCTCAAGGGCGACGTCACCGTGTGGTCGTGGGACGTCGCCGCCAAGGCGCTCAAGCGACTCGCGCCCGCCTTCGAGCAGCAGCACCCCGGCGTGAAGGTCAAGGTCGTCGACATCGGCTACGACAACGCGTACGACAAGATCACCGTCGGCATGCGGTCCGGGCAGGGCCTCCCCGACGTCCTCACCGTCGAGGGCAGCAAGCTGCCGAGCTACATCGGCAACTTCCCGCGCGGGCTGTACGACCTGACGTCCCTGGCCGGTCGCTACAAGTCGAGTTTCGCCCCCGCGACCTGGGCGAACGTCACCGACGAGCAGGGCCGGGTGTTCGCGCTGCCGTGGGACAGCGGCCCGTGCGCGCTGTTCTACCGCACGGACCTGTTCCAGCGGGCCGGCGTCGACCCGGCCTCGATCCACACGTGGGACGACTACGTGCGCGCCGGCGAGCAGATCAAGGCCAAGACCGGCAAGAAGCTGCTCGTCATGGACCCCGCCGAGGACAGCACGTTCCCGATGATGCTCCAGCAGCAGGGCCAGCGGTATTTCAAGGACGGCAAGGTCGCCGTCGCCGACCAGCAGGCCGTCCGCGCCGCGACGCTGCTGAAGACGCTCGCCGACAAGGGACTGGTCGACTTCGAGAAGGGCTGGGACGGCCTGGTCGCCGCCACCAAGTCCGGCAAGGTCGCCACCACTCCGTACGCCGTCTGGTGGTCCGGCACGCTCACCGACGAGATGAAGGAGCTTAAGGGGAAGTTCGGCGTCGTCCCGCTGCCCGCCTTCGACGCCGGTGGCGTGCGCACGTCCAACGACGGCGGCTCGACCCTCGCCGTCGCCGGCCAGACCAAGAATCCCGAGGCCGCGTGGGCGTTCGTCGAGTTCGCGCTGGCCGACGCCGCCAACCAGGCGTCCATGCTGAAGACCGAAGGGCTCTTCCCGGCCTTCCTGCCCGCGCTGAACGACCCGTACGTCAGCGCGCCGCAGGACTACTACGGCGGGCGGCCGGTCTTCAAGACGTTCGCCGACCTGGAGAAGACCGTGCCGCCGGTGGAGTACACCAAGGACGGGTCGAAGGCGTCCGACATCGTCAACGGCACCATCTCCGGCATCGTGCTGCACCACGACGATCCGCAGAAGGCGCTGAACTCGGCGGCGCAGCAGATCGCCGCCGCGACCGGCCGCGCGGTGGGGTGACGCCGTGACCGTCGACGTGACACGGGAGGCCGTGCGCGCGCCGGCCCCGGCCGGGCGGCGGCCCGGCCGGGGCGAGGGGCGGCGCGGCCTGCCACGGCTCACTCCGTGGATCTTCGCCGGGCCGGCCGCCGCGCTGTTCGTCCTCTTCTTCGCCTATCCGCTGCTGGCGAGCGTCTACCAGAGCTTCACCGCCGACCGCGACGGCGTGCAGACCTGGGTCGGGCTCGCCCAGTACCGGCGGATGCTGCACGACCCGGTCTTCTGGGCATCGCTGCGCAACACCGGGCTGATCCTCATCGTGCAGGTCCCGCTCATGATCGGCCTGGGGCTGCTGCTGGCGTACGGGCTGAACCGGTCGTGGCTGCGGTTCCGGTCGACCTGGCGCATCGCCTACTTCCTGCCGGCGGTGACCATGCTGGTCGCCTACTCGGTGGTGTTCCGGGTGCTGCTGAAGACCGACGGCGGAATGGTGAACCAGACGCTGCACGCCGTGGGCCTGCCCGAGGTGGACTGGCTGAACAGCCCCGGCTGGGCCCGGCTGGCGCTGATCGGATCGATCACCTGGCGGTGGACCGGCTACAACGCGGTGATCCTCCTGGCCGGGCTGCAGGGCATCGGCCGCGAGCAGTACGAGGCGGCGGCCATCGACGGCGCGGGCGCCTTCACGACCTTCACCCGCGTGATCGTCCCGCAGCTGCGGCCGGTGATCCTGTTCTGCTCGGTCACCTCGACCATCGGCACCCTGCAGCTGTTCGACGAGAACTACGTGCTGACCAAGGGCGGGCCGGGCAACGCCACGATGACGCCCGTCCTCTACCTGTACAAGGTCGGCTTCGAGCAGCTCGACTTCGGCTACGCGGCCGCCATCGCGTGGGTCGTCGTCCTGCTGATCGGGCTGATCTCGTTCGTCCAGTTCCGCTTCCTCGGAAAGGACCGGTCGGGCCGATGACCACCACGACCCGCACCCTGCGCCCGCGTCTGCTCGGCCGCGCGGTCGGCTACCTGTTCCTCGCCGCCGGCGCGGTGGTCAGCATCGTGCCGTTCTACTGGATGGTGGTGGCCTCCACCCGCGACAACGACGAGCTGTTCCGCTCCCCGCCGCCGTTCCTGCCGGGCGGGCGGCTGCTGCACAACCTCGTGTCGCTGCAGCACTCGATCGGCTTCGCCCGGGTGATGGCCAACAGCCTGGGCGTCGCGGTCGTCTACACCGTGGTCAGCTCGCTGATCTCCGCCATGTGCGGGTACGGCCTGGCGAAGTACCGGTTCCGCGGCCGCGGGCTGCTGCTCGGCCTGGTGCTGGCGACCATGATGATCCCGTTCCAGGTGCTGCTCGTCCCGCTGTTCCAGATGATGTCGAACCTCGGCTGGATCGACACCTACCAGGCGGTCATCCTCCCGTTCCTGGCCAACTCGTTCGGCATCTTCCTGATGCGCCAGGCGTTCCTGGACTTCCCCGACGAGCTGATCGAGTCGGCCCGCATGGACGGCGCCGGCGACCTGCGCGTCTTCTACCGGATCGTGCTGCCGGTGGTGCGCCCCCAGCTCGGCGCGCTGGCCATCTTCACGTTCATGAGCCAGTGGAACTCCTTCCTGTGGCCGCTGCTGATGCTCAACACCGAGGACAAGTACACCGCGCCGGTCGCGCTGTACACCCTCGTCGGGCAGAGCCACGTCGACTACTCCGGGCTGATCCTCGGCTCGTTCCTGGCGACGCTGCCGCTGATGCTCGTCTTCTTCATCTTCCAGAAGCAGTTCGTGTCCGGCCTGCTCGGAGGGGCGGTGAAGGGATGACGCGGACCGACGGTCGGCTGACCCGGATCCCGGGTCTGCTGTACGGCGGCGACTACAACCCCGAGCAGTGGCCCGAGGAGGTGTGGGAGCAGGACGTCCGGCTGATGAAGGAGGCCGGGGTCAACCTGGTCACGGTGGGGGTGTTCTCCTGGGCGCGGCTGCAGCCCGGCCCCGACGCCTGGGACTTCGGCTGGTTCGACCGGCTGCTGGACCTGCTCGCCGGCAGCGGCATCGGCGTCGACCTGGCCACCGCCACCGCGTCGCCGCCCGCCTGGCTGGTCCGCGCGCACCCGGAGGTGCTGCCGGTCACCGCCGAGGGCGTGCGCCTGGAGTTCGGCTCGCGGCAGCACTACTGCCCGTCCTCGCCGGTCTACCGGCGGGCGGCCGTACGGCTCGCGCGGGCGATCGCCGAGCGGTACCACGACCATCCGGCGCTCGTCCTCTGGCACGTCCACAACGAGTACGGCGACCACGTCACCGAGTGCTTCTGCCCGACCTCGGCCGCCGACTTCCGGCGCTGGCTGCGGGAGCGGTACGCCGACCTGACGACGCTGAACGCCGCGTGGGGCACCGACTTCTGGTCCCAGCGGTACGGCGCCTGGGAGGAGATCGAGCCGCCGCGCGCCGCGCCCGGCCCCGTCAACCCCACCCAGGTGCTGGACTGGCGGCGGTTCTGCTCCGACGCGCTGCTGGCCTGCCACCGGGCCGAGAAGGCGGTGCTCGACGAGGTCCGCGGCGACGTGCCGGTGACCACGAACTTCATGTCGATGTTCAAGGCGCTGGACTACTGGGCCTGGGCCGCGGAGGAGGACCTGGTGTCCGACGACGCCTACCCCGACCCGGCCGACCCGGCGGCGCACGTCGGCGCGGCGCTGAACTACGACCTGATGCGCTCGCTCAAGGGCGGCCGGCCGTGGCTGCTGATGGAGCAGGCGCCCTCGGGGGTGAGCTGGCGGCCCGTCAACGTCCCGAAGACCCCGGAGCTGCAGCGGCTGTGGTCACTGCAGACGGTGGCGCGCGGCGCCGACGGCGTCCTGCACTTCCAGTGGCGGGCGTCCCGGGCGGGCGCGGAGAAGTTCCACAGCGCGCTGCTGCCGCACCGGGGCGTCGCGTCGCCGCGCTGGGCCGGCACCGTGGGGCTCGGCCGGGAACTGGCCCGGATCGGCGAGGTCGCGGGCAGCAGGCTGACCGCCGACGTCGCCGTCGTCTTGGACTGGGACTCCTGGTGGGCGCTGGAACTGGACGAGCATCCGTCGTCGCGGCTGCGGCTGCGCGAGCTGACCGCCTCGTGGTACGCCCCGGCGCACGCCCGCAACGTGACGGTCGACTTCGTGCCGCCCGGCGCGCCGCTCGACGGCTACCGCGTCGTCCTGGCCCCCAACCTGTACCTGGTGACCGAGGCCACCGCGCGGTGGCTGACCGCCCACGTCGAACGCGGCGGACGGCTCGTCTGCGGCTGCTTCAGCGGCGTCGCCGACGAGCACGACCACATCCACGACGGCGGCTGTCCGGGCCCGCTCCGCGACGTGCTCGGCGTGGCCGTCGAGGAGTTCTGGCCGATCGCCGACGGGGACGCGACCGAGGTCGCGGCCGGCGACCGCGTCCTCGCGGCGACGCTGTGGAGCGAGTGGCTGACCGCGACGACGGCCGAGGTGGTCGGGGCGTACGCCGCCGGCCCCCTGACCGGCCGTCCCGCGATCACCCGCAACGACCACGGCGCGGGCCGCGCCTGGTACGTCGGCTGCCACCTCGGCGAGGACGTCGGCGTCCTGCTGGACGCGGTGTTCGCCGACGCGGGCGTCCGGCCCGTGCTGGCGGCCCCGGACGGCGTCGAGGTCACCCGCCGCGACGGCCCGGACGCCTCCTACCTCTTCCTGCTCAACCACGGCGGCGCGGACACGGACGTGCCCGTGCCCGACGGGGTCGAGCTGCTGACCGGCACCGCCGTGCGGGGCACGCTCCGGCTGCCCGCGCTCGGGGCGGCGGTGCTCAAGACGGCCTCGCCCCAGGGGCCGCTCCCTCCCCACGAAAGGTGACCATGCGTCGATCGCTGCACGCCCTGGCCGGGCTCTCGCTCGGCTCGGCCCTCGTCATCACCGGCCTGCCCGCCGCGCAGGCCGCGCCGCCGCCCGCCGGGCCCACCGGGTACGCCGACGTGCTCGACCTGCGCGGCGTCCCCGCGACCGCCCTGCCCGCCGACGTCAGCGACATCAACGTGTTCGCCGACCAGGGCGCGTGGCACGCCTACGCGCTGCCGAAGGACCCCTCCACGTACGGCGCGTTCTCCGGGCCGATGTACATCGCGCAGGAGTACCCGTGGTGGCTGAGCAAGGCGTTCTCCCGCATCCGGCTGCGGGAGAACGGCCGGGACATCGACCTGGCCGCCGCGAAGAAGCCGGTGCTGACCGCGCTGCCGGGCCTGCTGCGCCAGTCGTACGACCTGCCCGGGCTGCGCCTCACCCTGGAGCTGCGGTTCGGCGGCGACCGTAGCGCGCTCGTGCGGGCGTACCTGGAGAACACCGGCACCACCGCGCGCACGCTGGAGGTCGGCTGGAGCGGCGCGCTGCTGCGGCCGGACACCGAGCCGATGCGCGGCGCCCCGTCGCTGCGCGCCACCGGCCAGGGCGTCGCCGTCGACTTCGCTAAGGTCCGGAAGGTCTGGGACTACCTCACCGACGGCACCGAGCGGTTCGAGGTCGTGCACGCCGAGCCGGTCCGCACCACGGTCACCGGCGACTCGTACGACACCGAGCTGGCCAGTCCGCGGACCGTCGCGCCGCACCGCACCACCGCGCTGACCTGGACCGAGACCTACACCTTCACCGCGGCGGAGCGGGACCGGGAGCTGCCGGTCGTGCGCGACCTGCTGCGCCGGCCGGAGCAGGCCGTCGCCCGGGGCGACGCGCGCTGGCGCGGCTACGTCACCGCCGCGACCCGGGGCGTGCCCGCCGACCGGCGCCGGGCCCTGGTCAAGTCGGTCGAGACGCTGATCACCAACTGGCGCGGCGCGGCCGGGATGCTCAAGCACGACGGCGTCACCCCGTCGATCACCTACAAGTGGTTCACCGGCGGGCTCTGGGCCTGGGACACCTGGAAGCAGGCGGTCGGCACCGCCCGGTTCGCGCCCGCGCTCGCCGAGTCGCAGATCCGGTCGATGTTCGACTATCAGGTCCGCCCCGACTCGCCGACCCGCCCGCAGGACGCCGGGATGATCCCCGACTGCGTCTTCTACAACGACCCGGCGCGCGGCGGCGGCAACTGGAACGAGCGCAACTCCAAACCGCCGCTGGCCGCCTGGGCGGTCTGGGAGGTGTACCAGGCGAACGGCGACACCGCGTTCCTCAAGGAGATGTACCCGAAGCTGGTCGCCTACCACGACTGGTGGTACCGCGACCGGGACCACGACCACGACGGCCTGGCCGAGTACGGCGCCACCGTCGACCCGGCCAACGACAGCACCGAGGAACGGCGGCAGGCGGCGGCCTGGGAGAGCGGCATGGACAACGCCCCGCGCTTCGACGCCGCGCTCGGCACGACCGTGGTGGACAACCGCGACGCGAACGGCCGCCTGGTCGGCTACTCGCTCAACCAGGAGTCGGTCGACCTGAACTCCTACCTCGTCGCCGAGAAGGGCTACCTGGCGGCCATCGCCGCGCGGCTCGGGCACCGGGCGGACGCCGCGCGGTACACCGCGCAGGCACGGACGCTGGCCGCGACCATCCGGGCCAAGATGTACGACCCGGCGACCGGCTTCTTCTACGACACCGACCTGGCCACCGGCCGGCGGCTCGTCGATCGGGGCCGGGGCATCGAGGGCGCCGTCCCGCTGTGGGCCGGGGTCGCCGACGGCGCCGAGGCGGCGCGGGTCCGGGCCAGGCTGACCGACCCGGCGGAGTTCGCCACGAAGGTGCCGTTCCCGACGGTGGCCAAGAGCTCGCCGTACTTCGCCGCGCACGAGTACTGGCGCGGGCCGGTCTGGCTCGACCAGGCGTACTTCGCGCTGACCGGCCTGCGCCGGTACGGCTACGGCAGGGACGCGGCGACCGCGGCGGACCGGCTGTGGCGGTCGGCCGGCGGCCTGCTCGGCGACGGTCCGATCATGGAGAACTACGACCCGCTGACCGGAGAGCCGCTGAACTCCACCAACTTCAGCTGGTCGGCGGCGCTGCTGCCCGGCATCGCCTGAGCGGGATCGGCCGGTGAGATCACGGGCCCGCGGCCTCGGCCGGCCGCGGGCCCGCGCACGTCCGCCGCGAGCGACTCCGGTTCCGCGGCACCGGCCTTCGAAGCCGCGGGCGGCCGGAGTCAGCCGATCTTCGGGCGGGCCCGTTCGACGATCGCGGCGAAGTCGACGCCGGCCGGCAGCGTTCCGAACGCCCGGCCCCAGTCGCCGTCCAGGCGGGAGGCGCAGAAGGCGTCGGCGACCGCCGGGTGACCGTGCCGGACCAGCAGCGAACCCTGCAGCACCAGGGCGAGGCGCTCCACGATCCGCCGGGCGCGCAGCTCGATCGTCGCGACGTCGGCGAGTGAGTCCTTGACCTCCCGCACGGCGGCGTCCAGCCGGGCGTCCGCGCCCGAGGCCAGGCCGACCTCGTCGAAGAACGTCTCGACGGTCTCCGGCTCCTTGACCATGGCGCGGAGCACGTCGAGCGCCGAGACGTTCCCCGAGCCCTCCCAGATCCCGTTGAGCGGCGACTCGCGGAACAGCCGCGGCATGCCGGAGTCCTCGACGTAGCCGTTGCCGCCGAGGCACTCCAGGGCCTCCGCGGCGTGGGCGGGCCAGCGTTTGCAGACCCAGTACTTGCTCACGGCGAGCCCGAGCCGCTTGAACGCGGTCTCGCCCCGGTCGGTCGCCCCCGCCAGGCGGAGCATCAGCACGGTCGCCGCCTCGGACTCGACGGCCAGGTCGGCCAGGACGTTGCGCATCAGCGGCTGGTCGATGAGGTACCGGCCGAAGGCCTGCCGGTGCGCGGCGTGGTGGGCGGCCTGGATGAGGCCCTCGCGCATCCCGGCGGCTGCGCCGACGACGCAGTCGAGCCGGGTCATGTTGACCATCTCGATGATGGTGCGGACGCCCCGCCCCTCGTCGCCGACGCGCCAGGCCACCGCCTCCTCGTACTCGACCTCGGCGGACGCGTTCGAATGGTTGCCCAGCTTGTCCTTGAGCCGCTGCAGGCGGATGGCGTTGCGGGTGCCGTCGGGCAGCACGCGGGGCAGCAGGAAACAGGTGAGGCCCTCCGGCGCCTGCGCGAGGACGAGGAACACGTCGCACATCGGCGCGCTCGTGAACCACTTGTGGCCGGTCAGCAGGTACGTGCCGTCGGGCTGCGGCACCGCCCGCGTCGTGTTCGCCCGGACGTCGGAGCCGCCCTGCTTCTCCGTCATCGACATGCCGGCGAGAATGCCGCGCTTGTCCGCCGGGGTCCGCAGCCCGAAGTCGTAGGTGTCGGACGTCAGCAGCGGCTCGTACCGCCGGGCCAGCTCGGGCGCGTGGCGCAGCGCAGGTACGGCGGCGTAGGTCATCGAGATCGGGCAGCCGTGACCGGCGTCGACCCGCCAGACGTAGAACTTGGCCGCGCGGGCGACGTGTGCCCCGGACCGTTCGGTCCAGGCGCGGGCGTGCAGCCCGTGGCCGACGGCGACCCGCATCAGCTCGTGCCAGGCCGGGTGGAACTCCACCTCGTCGATGCGCCGGCCGTACCGGTCGTGGGTCCGCAGCACCGGCGGGTGCTCGTTGGCGAGCCGGCCCCATTCCCGGGCCTGCTCGGTGCCGGCCAGCCGGCCCAGCTCGTGGACGGCCTCGGCCGCCCAGCCACCGCCCTCCCGGAAGATCCCGTCGAGAAGAGCCGGATCGTCGGCCACGTCGTGGCCGATGAGCGGGGGGACCTGGTTGAAGACCTCATGTGTTGTCACTGACCGCTCCGATGCTGCGCTGGGCGAACGAGATGAGATTGGAGATCAGGCCGGCCCGGACCCGGTCGCGCGCCGCCGCGTCCGTCCGGGTCGGCAGGGCCGGGGCGGCGGGCGGACACGCGTCGGCGGGCTGTGCCGCGCCGACCGCGAGGGGGCCGACGAGGGCCTCGCCGATGGCGCCGACGAGCGCGGCGGCGCTGACCTCGACGTCCTGGTCGGGGAGTTCGCCGGCGGCGATGCCGCGGCCGATGAGTCCAGCGAGGACGGCGGCGTACGCCCGGCGGAAGACCAGCCGCTCGGCGTCGACGGCGGGGTCCACCGGCTCGGCGAGAAGCGCGTACGCCATGCGGGGGGCGCGCAGGGCCCGGCCCGCGAACGTCTCGATCACCGCCGCGACGCTCTCGGCCGCCGGCCGTGCCGGCGACGCGGCGCGCGCGAACGCGTCCACCTCGCGCTGCGAGGCCACCCGGAACACCTCGGCGACCAGCTCGGACTTCGACGGGAAGTGGCGGTAGACGCTGCCGGTCGCCACCCCCGCCCGCCGGGCGACGGCGGCGATCGAACATCCGGCGTAGCCCCGCTCAGCCACGACGGCCAGCGCGGCGGCGCGGATGCGTTCCCGCGAGGCGCTGAGCCGGGCCTCGACGCGGGGCGTGCGGCGGTACGGCACACAAGGATTGAACCTCAGTTCACTCCTTCCCGGCAAGCCTTGTCACCGGAGACGAAAGAACGGCGCGGGATCCCGAGAGGGGATCCCGCGCCGTCCGGCCGGCAGGCGAGGGGGAGCGGGTTACGCCTTGCCGGTGGCTGTGTCGTAGCCGGTGCCGGAGTGGCGGTAGACGCCACCCTTGCCCAGCTCCAGCACCTGGAACTTGATGGTGATGGAGTTCGACGCGGTGCCGGTGAGGTGCTGCATCATCTTCTCCGACAGGTCGATGAGCGCCGGCGGGTTGTGCTGGGCGACCGCCCACTCCGCCGGGCCGAAGTCCTCGACGACTCCGATCTCGCTCTTGCCGTTGTAGGTGATCTTCACCTTCGTGCCGAGCGGCCAGTACGGGCTGGCGATCGTGTGGTACGACATCGGCTTGCCCGATGCCGTCGAGGGGTCCCAGAAGGACGTGGCGGTGGAGACGCCACCCGGCAGGGCCGCCGCCTTGGCGTCCTTCTTGGTGTCCTTCTTGGGGTCCTTGTCCTTCTTGACCGCCACGAGCATCCGGTCCTGGGCGGCGCTGTCGACGCGCTTCTCGGCCTGCGCCTGCTGCGAGGTCTTCGCGGGGGCGCTCTGCGCCTGCGGCGCCGACGCCGCCTCCGAGGTGCCGCCGTAGGCGAGGGCGGTGGTCACGCCGCCGCCGGCGAGAGCGACACCGGCGGCGATACCGGCGATGGCCTTGGTCGAGAACCTGATCATCGCTTTCCTTTCGGGGGCATGGGGGGATGAGGGCATGGGGGTACCGGGGGAGGGGTGAGGAGAGATCCCGGGAACGGCCCGGGAAGGGAGGTCGGCACGTGCCGCGTCGCCGACGGCGGCACGGCACGCGTCGACGGGTGAATTACTGCGGGTACTCCGGGTAGCCGTAGCCCACGACGGTGGAGGTGTTACGCGTCCGGACCTTCACGGCGTCGTCCGTGTTGCCCTCGACGGTCTGGATCGTTCCGTCGCCGTTGTCCTTGATGACCAGGCCCACGTGATCGATGTTGTCGACGCCGCTGCCGTTCCAGGAGAAGAAGACGACCGCGCCGGGCTTGGGAGTGGTGCCCCAGCGGCCCTGCGAGATGAACCACTTGGCGTGGGAGGGGGTGAACGCGTCACCGCCCATGCCCTTGACGCCGAGCTGGTCGCCGACCCAGGTGACGAACATGTCGCACCAGGAGGCGTTGGCGTAGTCGTTGACCGACCCGCCGTCGCGCGCGGCGCCGGCCTTGGCGTACGGGGTGGTCATGAACCACTGGTTGAACTTGCTGCCGCCGCCCGCGTTCTCGGTCGTGCCGACCTGGGACATGGCGAGCTTCACGACGTCCGCCGCGGTGGGCACCCTCTTCGCCTTCTGCTCGGCGACGGTGTGCACCTTGACGTGCGGGTTGTCGTTCACCGGGCGGGCGTGCTTCGCCTTACCCGTACCAGGTGCGGGTACCTGACCAGCCTGGTGGGCGGCGGGACGGGACGCGGTGGGGGTCTGCGCGGAGACGGCGGGCGCGGCGGTGGCGACGGCCATCGCGGCCGCGCCGGCGGTCACGGCACCGGCGACGAGGCCGGTGAGGCACTTCTTCGGTGCAAAGCGGGGTTTGGCGTGTCGAGGGGACACGGGGGGTACTCCTTCGGCTTCCATGCCGCTTACCGGGTTAGCTGACGGGTTCGGGCGTGGAAGCTGCCCTACGGCACGAGAGATGTGCCGATTCACCCCGGGACTTCTTGTGGGTCCCCGGTTCCGCGAGGTGCGGATTCAGCGGGTCGCCCGCTTGCGCGGGCGGCACGAACAAAGAGACAGGGTCTGGTCGTACGGTCCCAGGGGTAGGGACGACGACCAGGTATTCAGATCAGGGAGGACTCGCGGACGAGGTTCCGAAACTCCTTACTTCCAGACGCCTACCGGGTTAGCTGACGGGTTCGGGCGTGGAAGTCGCCCTACGGCACGACAGGTGTACCGATTCACCCCGGGACTTCGTGTGGGTCCCCGGCTCCGTGATCTTCACGGACTCGACGTTGCCGCTCCCGCATCCAAATGGATCAAGGGGTTCTCCACGGGAGTGGCGTGATATTGGATATGAATCATCCCGGCTCTGTACGGAGGCCCTCGCACGCTTCTTCGCGCCGCGCCGTCTGCGCTGGTGGGCCGGCCGTCGCCGGCGGGTTTCCGGGAGGCGCATGGGGGGCGTCCGCCGGACTTAGGCGAACATAGCACGCGAATACCGACGGGCCAAATACCCAGATTTGCGACATGGCTCACATGATCCATTGGAATACATGATCTTATTGCCGCCATGGCCTGCCGTGATCAATTTACGGATAAGGAAAAAGAATCACGAAGCCTGGAAATGATCATAATTGCGGACGGGCCGAAAAGCCTTACGGCATAGGGCGTCGCGGCCAGTCGAAGAAGATCGCTCAGCCCGCCGTTCCGGCCGGCCGGCGGAGATGCCGGGCCGGTGTTCCGGCCGGCCGGAGGAAGGTCGCTCAGCCCGCGGCCGCGACGAGGTCGGCCCGGACGAGGGCCTCGCGATAGCGCTGGGCGGCGATCTCCGCCAGCTCGGGGGCGGCGCCCAGGGCCGGTGAGACGGCCACGGCGCCCGCCGCCAGGGACTCGTCCCGTACCTTGTCCGCGAAGAAGCCCGGGGCCAGGAAGTACGACGCCACCACCACACGCCGCGCCCCCGCGGCGTACAGCGCGCGTACGGCCTCGGGGGGCGTGGGACGGGCCGCGGAGGCGTACGCGGGGACGACGGCGCGCCAGCCGCCCCAGTCGCGCGCCATCCGGTCGATCGTCGCGTTCGCCGCCGGATCGCTGGAGCCGGCCGCGGCGAGCACCACGGCCGTCTCCGGGTCGGGCCGGACGCCCACCTCGGCGAGCCGCCGTTCCAGGGCGCCCGTCATCAGCGGGTGGGGGCCGAGCGTGGCGCCGTAGTGCAGCGCCAGCCGCGGGTGGGCCGCCCGGGCCTCCCGCAGCGCGCCGGGGATGTCGGTCTTGCTGTGATAGGCGGCCGTGAGCAGAAGAGGGAGCACGACGGCCTCGTCGGCCCCCTCTCCGACGAGACCACCGAGCGCCTGCCCCGGTGCCGGGGGAGCGTGGTCGAGATAGGAGGTCACGACCCGCACCCCCGAGGAACGACGTACAAGATCGAGAAGTTCCTCGACCGTCGCCGCCGCACGTGGATCACGGCTCCCGTGGGCCACCGCGACCAGGGGGACCGCCGCCCGGCTGCTCCGAGGTCTCACAGGTTGATGCCGCATTCGGTCTTTCCGGTGCCGGCCCAGCGTCCGCTGCGCGGGTCCTCGCCCGGCGCGACCCGCTTGGTGCAGGGCTCGCAGCCGATGGAGGGGTACCCGTCGTACTGCAGCGGGTTCACCAGGATGCCGTGCCTCTCGATGTAGCCGTACAGGTCGGCCTGGCTCCAGCGGGCGAGGGGGTTGACCTTGACCTTGCCGCGCGCGGCGTTCCACTCGACCACGCGCGCGCCGCGCCGGTGCGAGGTCTCCTCGCGCCGGATCCCCGTGATCCACGCGAGGTACGGCTCGAGGGCGCGGTTCAGCGGCTCGACCTTGCGCAGGTGGCAGCACAGGTCCGGGTTCCGGCCGTACAGCCGGGGCCCGAGGTCGCGCTCCTGCTCGGCGACGGTACGCGAGGGGGTGACGTTCACGACGTTCACCGGGTAGACGGCCTCGACCGCGTCGCGGGTGCCGACCGTCTCGGCGAAGTGGTACCCCGTGTCGACGAACAGCACGTCGATGCCGGGGCGGACCTTGGAAGCGAGGTCCACCAGCACGGCGTCCTTCATGGACGACGTCACGCAGATCCGGTCGCCGAACGTCGCGATCGACCAGCGGATGACCTCTTCGGCGGAGGCGTCCTCCAGGGCGTCCGCCGCCGACTCGACGATGTCGGTGAGGTCGAGCGCCGCGGTGGGGCGTTCGAACAGGAGCGTCATGCCGAGCCCTCCCCTCGGGGAGCACCCGCCGAGCTGAGCGCGCCGAGCCCGACGAAGCGGAGCCGGAAGGCCCGCGTGCAGGCACGGCAGTGCCAGCCGCCGTCGCTCTCGTACGGCTCCAGGTCCTCGTCTCCGCAGTAGGGGCAGTAGAAGGGGACGGCTCGTTCGGTCACTTCAGGTCACCTTCTTCCGCACGCTGCACCCACGCGGCGAAGGACTCGCCGTCGGCCTTGTTCTCCTGGAACCTGCGCAGCACCCTCTCCACGTAGTCGGGCAGTTCCTCGGCGGTGGTCTTCAGGCCCCGGATCTTCTTGCCGAACTCCCCGCCGATCGAGCCGCCCAGGTGGACCTGGAAGCCCTCGACCTGGTCGCCGTTCGCGTCGGTGACCAACTGGCCCTTCAAGCCGATGTCGGCGGTCTGGATGCGGGCGCAGGAGTTCGGGCAGCCGTTGATGTTGATCGTCAGCGGCTCGTCGAAGTCCGGCAGGCGCCGCTCCAGCTCCTCGATCAGATCCATGCCGCGCCGCTTGGTCTCGACGATGGCGAGCTTGCAGTACTCGATGCCGGTGCAGGCCATCGTCTGGCGGCGGAACGTCGACGGGCGGACCCGCAGGTCGTGGGCCTCCAGCTCGGCGGCCAGCTCCTCGGTCCGCTCCTCCGGAACGTCCAGGATGACCATCTTCTGCTCGGTCGTCGTGCGCACCCGGCCGGAGCCGTACTCCTCGGCCAGGTCCGCGATGACGCGGAGGATGTCGCCGTCGACCCGGCCGACCTTCGGCGCGAAGCCGACGTAGTACCGGCCGTCGCGCTGCCGGTGGATGCCCACGTGGTCCCGGCGCTGGTCCCGCGGTCCGCCGGGCGCGGGGCCGTCCGCGAGGGCGTACCCGAGGTACTCCTTCTCCAGGACCTCGCGGAACCGCTCCGGGCCCCAGTCGTTCATCAGGAACTTGAGCCGGGCGCGGTGCCGGAGCCGGCGGTAGCCGTAGTCGCGGAAGATCCCGGTGATGCCCGCCCAGACCTCGTGGACCTGGTCCGGCCGGACGAACGCGCCCAGCCGCTTGGCGAACATCGGGTTCGTGGACAGACCACCGCCCGCCCAGAGGTCGTAGCCGGCCTCGCCCTCGTCATTGACCACGCCGACGAACGCGATGTCGTTGATCTCGTGGATCGTGCACTGGGCCGTGCAGCCGGACAGCGCCGTCTTGAACTTCCGCGGCAGGTTGGAGAAGTCCGGGTGGCCGATGTACCGGTCGTGGATGTCGCGGAGCTGCGGCGTCGCGTCGATGACCTCGTCCGCGTCGATCCCGGCGAGCGGGCAGCCGAGGATGACCCGCGGCGTGTCGCCGCAGGCCTCGGTGGTGTGCAGCCCGACCGCCTCCAGGGCCTCCCAGATGGCCGGGACGTTCTCGATCTCGACCCAGTGCAGCTGGATGTTCTGCCGGTCGGTGATGTCCGCGGTGCCACGGGCGTACTTCGACGACACGTCGGCGATCGTCCGGAGCTGGTCGAGGTTCAGCTGGCCGCCGTCGATGCGGACGCGCAGCATGAAGTAGCGGTCGTCGAGCTCCTCGGGCTCGAGGACCGCCGTCTTGCCGCCGTCGATGCCGGGCCGGCGCTGCGTGTACAGGCCGTACCAGCGGAACCGGCCCCGCAGGTCCGCGGGGTCGATGGAGTCGAAGCCGCCCTTGGCGTAGACGTCGATGATGCGACGGCGGACGTTCAGGCCGTCGTCGTTCTTCTTGTTCTCTTCGTTCTTGTTGAGCGGTTCACGGTAGCCCAGGGCCCACTGGCCCTCGCCTCGTTTCCGCTGCAGACGGGATGGCATCGTGCGCGTCCTCCGTGGTCGTGGGGGACGCGAAGCACGCCGGCAGATCGCACTGCTGGCTCAACGCTGAGCTTTGGGGAATGACACCGGCATACCGCGCGCCCTTGAGGCAGTGGCGGTGGTCAGGTGTCAGCGACAGATGGCGCTGCCCACGCGGAGAAAGTCGACGTGCCGGCGCATAACCAGCAACGGATCCGCAGCAGCCATGTATCGATGATGACATGTGGTTCGATGACTGTCCAACCATGTCCGAAATGCGGACGGGCGTCGCATTGGTCGGATCTCAGCCCTGTCGGAGCCAGTTGACGCCCGGCTCGGGGCCCTCGCCGGCCTCGGGCCGCTGCTCCTCGGGGCCGTCGGACTCGGGCGGCAGGTGCTGGCAGTCGCACCACGTGCCGCCCCGGCACTCGTCGTGCCGTCGCTCACGACACGCTTCGCAGATCACGTGTCCATTGTGCCCACTCAGAGCCTGTTCACCGCCCCGCCGGGAGTCGCGCGTACGGACTGGACCGAACATCGTTCTGTACGCTGGGGCCCGTGGCCGTGGCGCTGGATCAACTGCTGACCGACCTGGGTGCTGAGACGGGCGACCTCGAGCGCCTCCTTGGACCGGAGGTGTGGGACCTGCCGACCCCAGCGGCGGGCTGGACCGTGCGCGACCAGGTGACCCACCTGGCCTGGTTCGACGAGGCCGCCGTGCGCGCCGTGACCGACCCCGACGCCTTCCGCGCGGAGGTCCGCCGGCTGGTCGAGGAGGGCTTCGACACGGACCGGATCGTCGCGGAACGGCGGTCCATGCCCGGCGGCGAGGTCCTGGACTGGTTCCGCACGGCCCGCGGCCGGATGATCGACGCCCTGACCGCCCTGGATCCGAAGGCGCGGATCCCCTGGTACGGCCCCGACATGGGGGCGGCCTCGTTCACCACCGCCCGCCTGATGGAGACGTGGGCGCACGGCCAGGACGTGGCCGACGCCGTCAACGTCCGGCGCGAGCCGACCGACCGGCTCCGGCACGTCGCCCAGATCGGCGTGCGGACCCTGCGGTGGAGCTTCATCGTCCACGGCCGGCCGGCGCCGCAGGCGCCCGTACGGGTGGAGCTCACCCTCCCTGGCGGCGGTGCCTGGGCCGCCGGGCCGGAGGAGGCCGCGGACGTCGTACGCGGCCCGGCGCTCGACTTCTGCCTGCTCGTCACGCAACGACGGAACCGGGCCGACGTGAACCTCGCGGTCGCCGGGCCGGTCGCGGAGGAGTGGATGGAGATCGCGCAGGCGTTCGCCGGACCGCCCGGCACCGGTCGGCCGCCGGCCGGTTCGCCCAAGATGTGATGATCGTCACATCTGTCTGATGCGTCCGCCGCGCCGACCGGGTCATCTCATGGGGGAGCCTTCGATTCTCCGCTCCGGACGGGGATCCCGGCCCCCGACGCGGGGCCGCGGCGACCGGCCGAAGGCGACCGGCGAGATGAGCGTCATGCCGCGTACCGGTTCCGCGAGCCCCTACGGTAGATCGTCATGACCACCGCCTCCGATGCTTCGACGGGCGTCGCCGGGCCGTCTGCCGTGGCACGGATGCGCTCCGCCGTATGGCAGGTCGTCCGCGGCACCACCCTGTCGGCGTTCCGCTACCGGGTGACCGGGCTGGCCGCGGAGGCGGCGTTCTTCACGCTCCTGTCGCTGCCGCCCCTGGCGCTCGGCCTGATCGGGCTGATCGGGCACTTCCGCAACCTGTTCGGTGCCACGACGGTCAGGGAGACCCGCGACTGGGTCCTGGACCGGGCCCAGACCGTGCTCACGGAGCAGACCGTCAAGTCCGTCGTCGAGCCCCTCCTCGACGAGGTGCTGCGCGGCGGCAAGGTGGGGATCGTCTCGGTGAGCTTCCTGATCTCGCTGTGGGCCGGCTCCCGCGCGCTGAACGTCTACGTCGACACGATCACGATCGCGCACGGCCTGTCCGGCGTGCGTGGCGTGATCCGTACCCGCCTGCGGGCGTTCTTCCTCTACATCGCGGGGCTAGGCGTCGGGCTGATCGTCATCCCCGTCCTGGTCGCCGGGCCGACGCTGGTGCTGCACTGGGTGCCGGCCGGCGCCGTGGTCGTGCGTCTCCTCTACTGGCCGATCCTCGTCATCGTCGCGGTCATCTTCCTGGCGCTGCTCTACCACCTGAGCGTCCCCGTGCGGACGGCCTGGTGGCGGGAGGTGCCCGGCGGGATCACCGCCCTGGCCATCTGGGGGCTCGGCAGCCTCGTGCTGCGGCTCTACCTGGACGGCTCGACGACGGCCGTGTCGGTGTACGGGTCGCTGGGCGCGGCCATCGCCGTGCTCGCCTGGCTGTACGTCACCGCGCTGGCCGTCCTGATCGGCGCGGCGCTGAACGCCGAGGTCGACAAGCTCTGGCCCGGGGAGTTCACCTCGCGCGCCCGCCTGGAGGACGAGGCCCCCGCCCCCGCCCCCGGCCGCGAGCCCTGACGGCCTCCGCCCGGACATGGCGGAAGCCCCCGCCGAGGCGGGGGCTTCCGGGGTGGTGGACTCGAGACGTCCGCTCAGCCGGAGACCGGGGCGCCGGTCTTCGGGTCGAGGATCAGACGGTTCGCGCGGGGGCGGTGGAAGTCGAACATGCCGCCCAGGCTGCCGGCCCGCTGGTCGAACGACGCGTCACCGATCCGGCCGACGCCCCAGTTGTCCTCGATGAACTTCAGCACCGACGTCTGCTCGGTGTAGTGGTGGTCGACGTGGTTGACCTTCGAGTACGGCGAGATGACGAGGAGCGGCAGGCGCTGGCTCGGACCGCAGCGGTCCTGGTAGCCGCCGGCCACCTTGGCCTTGCCGCACAGCGTCGTGTCCTGCGCGGCGTCCGCCGAACCGTTGAGGATCCGCGGGGCCTTGTGGTCGTACCAGCCGTCGGAGTCGTCGTAGGCGATGACGACCGCGGTGGACTTCCACTCCGGCGACTGCTGGAGCTTGTTGATCGTGTTCACGTAGAACTGCTGCTCGTCCAGCGGGTCGGAGTAGCCCGCGTGGCCGTCCTGGTAGTTGGCGGCCTTGAGGAAGCTGACGGCGGGCAGGTTGCCGGCCTTCAGCGCCGCGTCGAAGTCGGCCAGGTCGTACTGGTGGTTGGCCTGATCGGTGTGGCCGATCGCCGCGACCGAGGACGGCGGCAGGTGCTTCTCGTTCGCCGTCGACTTGTAGTACTGGAACGGCTCGTGGTGCGGGTTGTAGTCGGTCTGGGTGATCCCGCCGACGTTCTTGTGCGTCGAGCCGCAGACGGCGTACCCATTGGCCGTGCCGGTGGGCCGGAAGCCGCCCTGGAACCAACCCCAGGTGACCTTCTTCTCGTTCAGCAGGTCACCGAGGTTCCTGCCGGTCATCACGGCCAGGTTGTTCTTGGACGTGTGGTTGTTGCCCGAGCAGTCGTCGAACGCCGGGTCCGGATCGTTGATCATCGTGCCGACGCCGTCCTTGTCCGGCGACTGCACGACGTAGGAGTCGCTGACCTTGTTGTGGGTCACCGGGTCGACGGCGTAGACCCCGTGCGTCTGGCCGGAGACGAGGTTGATCGCCCCGGGGGAGGACGGGCCGAAGACCGTGTCCCACGAGTTGTCGCTCATCGCGTAGTTCTGCGCGTAGTTCCACAGCGCGGTGACGGTGTTGCCGTCGTAGTAGTCCATCACCAGGCCGGGCTCGCCGAACAGCGGGGGCTGCCCGGTGCACTTGTCCTTCTCGGTGTACTCGACGAACTTGTCCATCTTGCCGCCGTTGACGGCCTTCTGCTCGGCCCCGTACCCGTGGTCCTGGTCGCAGGTCAGCGGCTGCTCATGGGTGAGCCGCTTCGGGTCGTACTGGTTCGGGTTGTTCTTGAGCAGCTTCTTCGTCAGCCCGTCGACGCGAGGCGTGTGCCGCTTCGCGGTGAACTTCGTGCCGTCCGTGTTCGCGGCCTTCGGGTACGTGCCGAAGTAGTGGTCGAAGGAGATGTTCTCGCCGAAGAGCACGACGACGTGCTGGATCGGCGTGGCGGTGCGGACCTGCGTCTCGGCCGCGGTCAGCGAGGCGGGCTCCTGTCGCCCGCCGCTCGCCCAGTTCGGCACCGTGGCCAGCGCGAGCGCTCCGGCCGCGGCCACCGATCCGGCGATCAGCGCGGACCGTCGGCCCTTCCACTTTCCGGGACCCATCCTGTTGCCTCCTGAAGTTGTGAAACACCGGTCCTCCGACGGAGTCCCGGCTCAGCCGGGATCCCATCGAGCCGCGACGACGATCACGCTGACGTACGGTGACGCCCAGGTGAACAGGGCGCCATGGAAGCTTCAAATCTCTTTGGGCGATCTTTATCTGATCTCGGGGCCGTCTGTCCCGTCAATGACCGATTTTGACCACTGTGGGGCCGGTGGGGGATCAGCTCAGGAGGGCGCGGGCGAAGAAGTCACTCGTATCGCGGACGCCGGGCAGCGCGAAGAAGTAGCCGCCGCCGAACGGCCGGATGTAGTCGGTGAGCGGCTCGTCCGTCAGCCGGCCCTGCACCGCCTCGAACTGCCGGGCGATGTCCTGCTGGTAGCAGCTGAAGATCAGCCCCATGTCGAGGTCGCCGACCGCGTCCACGCCCCGGTCGTAGTTGAAGCTGCGGCGCAGGATCCGGCTGTCGGCGGTCTGCGGCGTCCGCGGGTTGGCCATCCGGATGTGGCTCGTCAGCGGGATGACCTTGCCGATCGGGTCGTCGGCGTACCGGGGCTCGTCGAACTCGTGGTTCCCGTCGAGGGGGGCGCCGGTGTCCCGCGCCCGGCCGAACATCTGCTCCTGCTCGGTCAGCCCCACTCGGTCCCAGAACTCCACGAGCATCCGGATGAGCCGGATCACCACGTACGAGCCGCCCGCCGTCCACGCCGGCTCCGGCGCGCTCCGGCCATGGCCGGTCGTACCGGGGGCGGCCCAGACGAGTCGGTTCATCTCCCGGGCGTCCGTCACGTCGGGACTCGCGATGCCGTCCTTGAAGCCCATGAGGTTGCGCGGCGTGCCGCTGGGCCGCGGCGGGCTGGAGAAACCGTTGATCCGCCACCGCACCTGCATGGCGCCGCGCGTGTGCCGGGCGACGTCGCGCAGCGCGTGCACGACCGTGTCCTCGTCGTCCGCGGACAGTTGCACGCTCAGGTCGCCGTGGCACCAGGCGGGGTCGAGCGAGTCATTGGGGAAGGTGCGCATCGGCGTCAGGCCGGGCGGCCGCCGGGCCGCCAGCCCGTACCGGTCGTCGAACAGGGACGCGCCGACGCCGACGGTCATCATGAGCCCGGCGCCGGGCACGTCGGGGCCGAGCACCCCGGAGTCGGCGGGCGGCGCGCTGATCCCGGCGTCGACGGGCGTGCCGCCGGCGGTGAGCGCGCGGGCGCGGTCGGTGAGGCCGCGGAACAGTTCGGTCAGCTCGCGGCGGCCCTCGGCGACGACGTCGAACGACACGACGACGGTCCGCCGCCTGGCCGGTTCGAGGATGCCGGCCTGGTGCGCCCCGTGAAAGGAGCGCGCCGCGGCCCGGCCGGAAGGAGCGGCTCCGGCGGCGGCCCCGGCCGCACCGGCGGCGGAGGGGCCGGCGACGGCACCGGCCACGCCGGCGGCCAGGGCGCCGCGCAGGAAGGATCGGCGGTCGGAGGGCATCATCCCGCTCCCTGGGGGCGACGTCGGGGCGCGCAGATCGTGGCGATCGGGGCGAGGCGTTCGAGCAGTTCTCCCGCCGCGCCGTTGAGGCGCTCGCGGTCGGCGCGCGAGAGCACGTCGACCGACGAACGCCCCTTCAGCAGGGCGGCCATCCGGTCCATCGAGGCGTCGACCCCGGCCAGGCCCGCGTAACGGGGGCGCAGCAGCGGGCGGAGCAGGTCGACGAGCTCCCGGGTGCCCTCGAGGTTGGCGGTTGCGGTCCGCAGCGTCGTGCCGCTGCCCTGGTCGGCCTCGCCGGTGAGCTGGAACTGCAGGGTGTTCTCCAGGATCTCGTGCGCGCGCAGCGGCAGGTCGCCGGGTTCCATGCGCTCGTCGGGCCACGCGGACCGCAGGGCGCGGACGTCACGGGCGAGACGGTCGGCGACGCGGGTCAGCGAGGCGGCGGACTCGCCGTGCCACAGGCCGTACTCCACGCGGTGGAACCCGGTGAAGCCCGGGTCGCGCACACCGGCGGGCAACCCCGCGGGGAGGCCGTCGATCCGGCCGTCGAAGTCGCCGAACGTGCCGTACGCCGCCCCGAGCCGCTCGTAGGCCAGGTGCGCCGGCGTCCAGGCGGTCCGCGCCGCGTCGAGATCACCGTCGTCGACGGCGGACCGCAGGGCGTCGGTCCGGGCGACCAGGCGGTCGAGGCCGGTGGAGACGTACGCCTGATAGGCGCGCGCCGGCGCGTACAGGTCGTTCTCGGAGACCGGGACGATCCCCGGTGTGCCGCCTCCGGGGCCGGTGATCCGTGTCACGGGCCCCGTGACCGGGTCGCCGGGCCCGTCCTGCGCGCAGCGGAAGGCGTACGAGCCCGGGCCGAGGGTGATCCGCAGCATGCGGACGGTCCCGGGGCCGACCCCCTCCAGTTCGGCGTAGACCGCGCCGTTGCCGGGGTCGATGAGGGTGACGTTCGTCGACGTGTTGCCGTTGTTGCGCAGCGGCAGGTCCTGCCGGCCCGATCGCAGCGGAACCCGCCCGGTGCCGCAGCCGGAGGCGCCGGCCTCGATCGCGGGCGCCTCCGATGCCGCCTTCGGCGCGGGACGCGTGCCGTCGCCGGCCATGGCGAGCAGCAGGGCCGCACCCGTCGCACCCGCTGCGAGCGCCGGCAAGCGCATCACGAACTCCATCGGTTCTTCGGAGGGCGCGGCGCGCGGCCGTCCCTGGTCGGCGGTCACCGGCCGCGCCGGCGCGTTGATCGTCGGGCGGCGGCCCCCGACACTCTAGACGCCACGGAGTGCGCCGACGCCCCGGCGGCCCGGCGGCGGGGGGGGGCGGGCGCGCGGTGTAGGTGGGGGGTCAGGGGCCGCGCCGGCGGTTTTGTCGTCGGGCGGCGGCCCCCCACACTCTCCCCGCCACGGTGTGCGCCGACGCCCGGGATCCCGGGCGTCGGTGGGCTCCGCGCAGCTGTTCAAGTCCGTGTAACCGGGGCTTTACCGGGGTCTTCTCGATCCATTGCGCACGGAGCCGGCCGATTGGAGTTAGGTTAGTCTCACCTAATAAGGTGGCGCGACCATTTCCGACCAGCCGATCGACAGGGGACCCCTTGGCGGACCACCGCTGCGCACACTGTCCGGGCAGTCACACGGGGCAGCGCCCGTGCCTGGCCAGCGCCACCACCGGAGCGCGCTCGTGGCTGCTCATCGAGCATCCCGGGCCGTGGGCCGAGTACGTCGAGGACGGCGACCTGCCGGGACCGGTCGCCGACGCGCTCCGCCGGGCCGGGCGGCACGGCGTGCGCCCCCAGTTCATCCGGGCCCCTCGCCGGCGGCGCCGGACTCCTCCACTGTGGGTCTACACCGGATTCTCCGGCGACACCGCCCCGGACGGCCGGCCCGTGACGCCCTGGCTGGAGGGCCGGGAGCTCGCCGACCCGGCCGAACTGGCCGATCTCGACCTCGCGGCCGTGGCGGCCGGGCGGCCACCCGGCCTCGGCCGGCCGGTGGCGGGTCCGCTCCTGCTCGTCTGCGCCCACGGCCGCCGGAACGCCTGCTGCGCGCGGACCGGTGCGCCGCTGGCCCGCGCCCTGCGCGAGCGCTTCGGATCACAAGTGTGGGAAACCACACATGTGGGCGGCGACCGCTACGCCGCCAACCTCGTCTGCCTGCCGCACGGCCTGTACTACGGCGACATGGACGAACGGCGCGCGGTGGCCGCCGTGACCGCGTACCACGGCGGAGAGGTCGTGCTCGACCGCTACCGCGGACGGGCCGGCCTTCCCGAGCCGGTGCAGGCCGCCGAGCACTTCGTGCGGGCGCACACCGGGATCCTCGCGGTGGACGGCGTCACGGTGGAGTCGATGGTCGCCGACACCGCCGTTGTACGTGCCGGCCAGGAGAGATACCGCGTCCAGGTGGAGCGGGCGGACCCCGGCCCGTGCGGCGCGGGATGTTCGGAGAACCTCGCCACGTATGTTAAAAGGGGGATGGCCCTTCTCAACGGGGCGGCCCTCGTGTAGCCTCTCCGAGGCCCTATTCGCCGTTCCCGTGGGGACACGGCGGCTCTCGGGGAACATCACGGCGCTTCAAGACGTTGCAAGATTTTGCGCGCTTCTTACTGCTGTAGCGCCCGTGACCGAAATTTGCTCACCAGCAAGCTACGAGGTGGTAGTTCTATGGCTCAGGTACGTCGGCAGGCAAACCTCCCCCGTCCCAGCTGGGGCTGGCAGGACGCTGCCGAGTGCCGGGGGGAGGACCTCATCCTGTTCTTCGGCCCCGACGGAGAGCGTCAGCCGGAGCGTGAGATCCGCGAGCGTAAGGCCAAGGCCGTGTGCATGCGCTGCCCCGTGCGCAACGAGTGTCTTGACTACGCCGTCTCCCGGCCCGAGAAGTACGGCACGTGGGGCGGCCTGAACGAAGACGAGCGCGCGTCCGAGCGTCGCCGTCGCATGCGTCGCGCCAACGCCGCGTAGCGTTCCCTCCGCTGCCTGCGGTTGCGCGACCCCGGCCCGGGGATTCCGGGCGGAACGACGTAAGCGTCGAGCAATCCAGAATGTTCACCCCTTCACCTGGCGGGTGATCCGATCTTCCGCGAGCCGGGCGACCTCATCGAGGGCGCCCGGCTTCGGCGATCGCCGACCCGCGCCAGGCATCACCACGATCGCCGTCTCGGTCGTCGTCCGCGCGGTCGCCCGCTCGTTCGGCGACAGCGCTCTCAGGTCGCGTCCGCCCACGATCAAACAGTGTAGGCGCACGTACGACCGCTGGAGCCTGCCGTGATGCCCGGGCGTCCGCTGCGGTGCACCACCGCGGCGGCGCCGTCCGGGCGCGTGCCCGCCGTGACCAGCGCCGCGGCCGCTCCGGCGCAGGCCCGGAACAGGCCCACGGGACGTGTTCTCAGCCACCCCGCGGCGGCCGCGGAAGGACGTTCGGCGGGCGGGCCTTCACAGCAGCCGTCGCACGTCGTCGTCGGACAACTGGTCGAAGCGCACATACCACTGGCCCACGGCGCGGAACGTCCAGGGGGCGGCCAGCACCACGATCTCGTCGGCGTCTCCGCCGAGCGCCTTCACCGTCTGCGCGGCTCCGACCGGCACCGCGAGCACGACCCGCCTGGGCTCGCCCGCCCGGACGGCCGCGAGCGCGGCCCGCGCCGTACCTCCCGTGGCGAGGCCGTCGTCGACCACCACGACGTCCCGGTCCTTGACGGACGGCAGCGCCCGATCCCCCCGGTACGCCGTGACCCGGCGCGCCAGTTCGGCCCGCTCACGTCGTACGGTCTCCTCCACGTCCGCGCGGGTCAGTCCCACGCGGTGCATCAGGTCGGGATCGAAGACCGGCTCCCCGTCCTCGGCGATCGCGCCGACGCCCAGCTCCGGCTGGCCGGGACAGCCGATCTTCCGCGTCACGAGCACCTCGAGCCGCGCGTCCAGACGGCGCGCGATCTCCCGGCCGACCGGTACGCCGCCACGGGGCAGGGCGAGGACGAGCGGGTCGACGAGCCGCAGCGGCACGAGCTCCTCCGCGAGCAGGCGTCCGGCCTCGGCCCGGTCGGTGAAAGGCAGCCGCACTCCCTGACGGCTCCAACCCACGACGACCACCTCGCACGGATGAGGGGCCTTTCTTCCCAAAGCCCTACCCACAACGGACAGGCGCATCCGGCCGTTCGGCGGTTCCTCCCGTCCCGACGGCCCGAGGACGGCCGTCACCGTCCCGGCCGCCCGAGGACGGTCGTCGGCCGCCTCGGCGCCCCGGTGACTTCACCCGAGGCGCCCCCTCCGTCCGGATCGCGAGGCATCCCGCGCCCACGCCGGCCGGGCGCTCATGGCGTGGCGTCCTCGCCAGTCACCCGGCGGCGTCCTACCGTGACGCTGTGATCGCGATGGAGCCCGTCCCCGCATGGTGCCTGGTCAACGGCGAGTGGACCGAGCGCGAGGACCCGGTGATGGCGGCGTGCGACCCGCAGGGCGGCGACGTGGACGCCGCGATGGCCGGGCTTGGCTTCGAGGCCTGGTGCCGGATCGGCGATGAGGGGTTCGCCGCGACGCCGTTGACGCTGACGGTCTACTCCCGCGAGAAGCCGCCCCTGCAGTTCCTGCTGCAACTGGAGGGGAACGCCGGGAACGTCGTCGAGCACGTCTTCGCCGAGACCCTCCCCGACGCGATGAACCTGCTGGCGGCCTGGGCGCCGGTGGCCCAGGCCGGCGCCCTGGCCGAGCTGGTCCGGCGGCTGGCGGCCGAGGACGGTGAGCTGTCGCCCGCGCTGCGGCCCCGCCCCGCGCCGCCCCGGCCGTTCGCGACCGGAGCGACGCACGCGACGGCGGTGGAGTCCTGATCCCGGACCTGCCGCCGGACCGGCCCTAGGCCGACCGGGGACCCTTCGGGACGCCGTCGTCGATCTCCGCCGGAGCGTTGATCGTGACACGGTGCATCTTGCGGCGCTGGGTGTAGTCGGCGACCGCGTAGTGCTGGGTGGGCCGGTTGTCCCAGAAGGCCAGCGTGCCGACCCGCCACTTCAGCCGCACTTGGAACTCCGGTGACCGGACGACGTCCTGGAGCAGCGGCAGGAGCGCCTCGTTCTCCCGGTCGTCCAGGCCGACGAGGCGGGTCGTCGAGCTGCGGTTGACGAACAGCGCCTTGCGGCCGGTCTCCGGGTGGACGCGCACGACCGGGTGCCGGACGGGCGGCCACTTGCGCTGCATCTCCGCCAGGTCGAGCCGGTGGCCCTTCGCGATGGCCTTCGTCACCGACATGGTCAGGTCGTGCTCGGCCTCGAGCTCGTCGCACAGCCGCTGGATCGACCGGGGCAGCGACTCGTAGGCCAGGTACATGTTGGCCCAGTTGGTGTCGCCGCCGACGTCGGGCAGGATCACGGCGCGCAGCAGCGACCCCATCGGGGGCACCCTCATGAAGGTGTTGTCGCTGTGCCAGGAGTCCCCGCCCTCGCCCTTGGGATCCTTCTGGTCCAGGATGTGGATGGCGCTGGTCGACGTCTTCATCGGCGGCTCGTTCAGCGTGCCGAACCGCTCGGCGAAGGCCAGGTGCTGCTCGTCGGTGATCTCCTGGTCGCGGAAGAACAGGACCAGGTGGTCGAGCAGGCCCCGGCGGATCTCCGCGACCTCCTCCTCCGACGGCGGTTTTCGCAGGTCGAGTCCTGTCACCTCGGCGCCGATGTGCCGTGTTACGGGGTGGAATTCGATCATGTCGGTGGCCCTCCGTCGGTGCACCGCGCAGCAAAACAAGCAATCGCTAGGTTGCCACGTTTCGACATGCCTGGCCACCCCTCGGAGCGGTACAACCGCGTGACCGGTGCGGCACCCGCGGCGGTCCGGTCCCGCCTCCAGGCCGCGCGGTCAGCGGGGGCCGGTCGCGGTGGGGAGGTGGGCCAGGGCCCGGCGGGCGGCGGGAAGGGCGGCCTGCCGGTCGGTGGAGACGAGACCGACGCGGGTACGGCGGTCGAGGAGGTCGGACTCGTCGAGGGCGCCCTCGTGGAGGACCGCCCAGACCAGTTCGGCGCCGATGGTGGCCGACCCCGGCGTCACCGGCTCGGCGAGCGAGGGGTCCGCCGCCGCGAGGGCCGCGACGGCGGTCGCCTCGGCGCCGTACCGCCGTACGAGGCGCGGCGGCGCGGTCAGCCGGCCGAGCTCCGGTGCGGCGCCGACCAGCGGCAGCCGGGTCGTCCGGCACGGCCCGGCCGGGAGCCCGCGCCCCTCGATCGCCGCGTCGACCGCGTCCTGGGCCATCCGGCGGTAGGTCGTGAGCTTGCCGCCGACGACCGTGACCACGCCGTTCCGGCCGGTCAGCACCGCGTGCCGCCGCGACAGGTCGGCGGTCCGGCCGCCGGGGCCGTCGAGCAGCGGGCGGAGCCCGGCGAACGCGCCCACGACGTCGGCGCGGCGCACGGGGACCTCGAGCGCGGAGTCGACGACGTCGAGCAGGAAGCCGATCTCGGCCTCCGTCGGCCGCGGCACGTCCGGGACCGGGCCGTCCGCGGGCTCGTCCGTCAGGCCGACGTACACCCGGCCGTCGTCCTGAGGCAGGACGAGGGCGAACCGCCCGGTCGTTCCCGGGATCGGCAGGTGCAGCCCGGCGAGCGGCACGCCCAGCGTGTCGGCGCGCAGCACGAGGTGGGTGCCGCGCGAGGGCCGCAGCCGGATGCCGTCGGCGAGCCCGCCGGCCCATACCCCGGTCGCGTTGATGACGGCGCGGGCCCGGATGACGTGCTCCGCGCCGGTCAGCTCGTCCCGGACGTCCGCGCCGTCGCCGTACAGGGCGGCGGCCCGGCAGCGGGTGATGATCCGGGCGCCGTGCGCGGCCGCCGTCCGCGCGATCGCCGTCACGAGACGGGCGTCGTCGGCGAGCTGGCCGTCCCAGGACAGGATCCCGCCGCGCAGGCCGTACGAGCGCAGCGCCGGCACCAGCCGGAGCGTCTCCACCGCGGACAGGCGGCGCGGCCGGGGCAGGACGGCGCGGCGGGTGTGGGCGCTGAGCCGGAGCAGGTCGCCGGCCCGTACCCCGGCCATGGACAGGGTCGCCGCCGACCCCGACACCAGTGGCGTCAGCGGCAGCACGAACGGCAGCGCGCGTACGAGGTGCGGGGCGGTGCGCGCCATGAGCACCCCCCGCTCGACCGCGCTCTCGTGCGCGACGCCGAGCTGTCCGGAGGCCAGGTAGCGCAGGCCACCGTGCACGAGCTTCGAGCTCCAGCGGGACGTGCCGAAGGCGAGGTCGTGCGCGTCGACGGCGGCCACGGACAGGCCGCGCGAGGCCGCGTCGAGCGCGACGCCCGCGCCGGTCGCCCCGAGCCCGACGACCAGGACGTCGACGACCTCGCCCGCGGCGAGCGCGGCCAGGTCACGGGCCCGCCGGGCGGCGTTCAGGGAGGAGTCCGGCGGCGTCATGGCGCGAGGTACCGGTCGAGGATCTGCCGCAGCTCGTCGTCGAAGGCATCCGGCGACAGGGCCGGGACGCCGTCGGCGACGATGTGCCCGGACATCGCGAAGGACTGCACGACGAGCAGGACGGCGCGGGCCTGCCGCGCCGGGTCGCCGGCGCGGATCGTGCCGTCGCGGTGGCCGGCGCGCAGGGTCTTCTCGAAGGCGCGCAGCATCGTGTCCTGGGTGGTGCCGCGCCGCTGGAGGAGGTACGGCAGGAGGACCTCGGGGTCGACCTCCAGGATCTTGTGGAACAGCGGGTGCCCGCGGAGCGCGGCGACGCCCGCGACGAGCGCCTCGACCGCCTGTGGCCGGACCGGCGCGCCGTCACCGGGCGGGGTGACGCGGGCGACCACGTCGGCCCACTCCCGGGTCATCAGGTCGGCGACCAGCGTGCGCACGTCCGGCCAGCGCCGGTAGATCGTCATGCGGGACACGCCGGCGCGCCGCGCGACGTCGGTGAGCGTCGTGCGCCGCACCCCGACGGCGAGGACGCAGTCACGGGCGGCGTCGAGCACCGCGTCCTTCTTGTGACGAATAGACGTCATGTGTAACAGTGTAAATCTCGTCGCCATCCGCAGGAAGGGAGGGGCCGTGCCGAGGATGCGCTGGGACGGCTGGGGTGATCCGGACCGGGCCACGCCGCTGCCCGCCTCCGTCGTCGGGCTGCTGCGGGAGCTGCTCGGCGTGCGGGCGGATCCCGCGCCGCCGGTGCGGCTCGAGGAGATGACCCCGCCCGCGCCGAACCCCGCCGTACGCGTCCTGGCGGAGGTCGTCGGCCCCGACTGGGTGGTGAGCGACGACGAGACGCGGATCCGGCACACCCGCGGGAAGTCCACGCCGGACCTGCTGCGCCTCCGCGCGGGTGACGCGAGCGCGGCCCCGGATGCCGTCGTGCTCCCCGCCGATCATGAGCAGGTCCTGGCGGTTCTGGAGCGGTGCTCGCGCGAGCGCGTCGCGGTCGTCCCCTTCGGCGGCGGCACGTCGGTCGTCGGCGGCCTCACCGCGGCGGGGGAGGGGTTCGACGGGGTCGTCGCGCTCGACCTGCGCCGCCTGGACCGGATCACCGCGCTCGACACCGTGTCGCGGACGGCCACCCTCCAGGCGGGCCTGCGCGCCCCGCGTGTCGAGGCGCTGCTGGCCGAGCGCGGGTTCACGCTCGGCCACTATCCCCAGTCGTACGAGTGGGCGACCATCGGCGGGTTCGCCGCGACGCGGTCCTCCGGTCAGGCGTCGGCGGGCTACGGCCGCTTCGACGAGATGGTGGCCGGCCTGACCGTCGCCACACCGCGCGGCACCCTGACGCTCGGCCGGGCCCCGAGGTCCGCGGCCGGCCCCGACCTGCGCGAGCTGGTGCTCGGCTCCGAGGGCGCCTTCGGCGTCATCACGGACGTGACCGCGCGGGTCCGCCCGCTGCCGCAGACGCGCCGGTACGAGGGCTGGCGGTTCCCCGCGTTCGCCGAGGGCACCGCCGCCGTACGGGCGCTGGCCCAGGACGGGCCCCTGCCGACCGTGCTCCGGCTGTCCGACGAGACCGAGACGATGATCGGCCTCGCCCGGCCCGACGAGATCGGCGAGGCGCGCGGCGACGGCTGTCTGGCGGTCTGCGGGTACGAAGGCCGCCGGGAGGACGTGGCGGCGCGCCGCGCCGCCACGCATGCCGTCCTGACCGCGCACGGCGGGGAGCCGCTGGGCGACGCGCCGGGGGAGAGCTGGGCCGCCGGCCGGTTCTCCGCGCCGTACCTCCGTGACGCGCTCCTCGACGTGGGGGCATTCGCCGAGACGCTGGAGACCGCCGCGTTCTGGTCGGTGCTGCCGCGCCTCGCCGAGGACGTGCGGCGGACGCTGTCCCGCGAGCTGCCGTCCTCCCTGGTGATGTGTCACATCTCGCACGTCTACCGGGACGGGGCCTCCCTGTACTTCACCGTGGTCACCGCGCAGGGCGACGACCCCTTGGGACGGTGGCGGCACGCCAAGGCCGCCGTCGGCGACGCGATCATCGAGGCCGGCGGCACGATCACCCACCATCACGGCGTCGGGACCGACCACCGTGACCGGCTCGCCGACGAGATCGGCCCGCTCGGCGTCGACGTCCTGCGCGCGGTCAAGGACCGGCTCGACCCGGCCGGCATCCTCAATCCCGGCGTGCTCGTCCCGCCCGCCGCCGGATGACCCGTACGATCCGGCGGAGGACGTGGCACCGCCGGAGCCACGCGGAAGGGACGCCGGAGGCCCGGCGGCCCGTTCCGTGCGCGTTTCCCGGCGGAGCCGGACTCGCGGTACTGGAAGAAAGGGTGCTGAGGATGCGTTCGTTCACCGCCGTGGTGAACCCGGCCGCGGGCGGCGACGCGGCCGCCCGGCTCATCCCGCTCGCGCGGCTGCTGCGCGAGGCCGGCGCGGAGATGACCGTGGAGTACAGCCGCAGCCTCGAGCACGCGGCCGAACTCGCGCGCACCGCGGCCGACAAGGGCCACACGGTGATCGCGGCGGGCGGCGACGGCATGGTCGGCGGGCTGGCCGGGGCCCTCGCCGGCACGGACGGCGTGCTCGGCATCCTGCCGGCGGGCCGGGGCAACGACTTCGCCCGCCAGCTCGGGCTGCCGGAGGAGCCGGACCGGCTCGCCGCCCTGCTGCTGGAGGCCGAGCCGAGGCGGATCGACGCGATCGAGGTGACCTCGCCGGGCGGCGGGTCGCGCGTCGTCGCGGGCAGCGTGTACGCCGGGGTGGACTCGGTCGCCAACGTCCACATCAACCGGCTCACCCGGCTGCCCGGTCCGCTCGCCTACTACCTGGGCCCGCTGCGCGCGATCGCGACCTGGCGCCCGGTCTCCTATCGCGTCACCGTGGACGGCGAGCTCCACGAGGAGCGCGGCTACACGGTCGTCGTCGCGAACTCCGGGTTCTACGGCTACGGCCTGCACATCGCGCCGGACGCGGCGGTCGACGACGGGCTCCTCGACGTCGTCATCATCCGGCACGCGCCGAAACGGCTGTTCTTCGCCGTCATGCGGGAGCTGCCGCGGGGCACGCACGTCGACCGCCCGGTGGTCGAGGTGCTGCGGGGCCGGGAGGTGCGGGTCGAGGCCGACCGGGAGATCCCGTACGGCGCCGACGGCGAGCTGCTCGGGGTGCTGCCGGCGACGGCGCGCGTGCTGCCCGGCGCGCTGAACGTGATCGCCGATCCGGTCTGACACTTGGCGCGCGGTTTACCGGTCCCAGAAGAGGGCGGCGGTACGTTCCCGGTGTGCGGGGGCGATCACTGTGAAACACGCGCTGGCCGCGGTGGCGGGCATCGCGGTGGGCCTGCCGGTGCTGGCGGCCCTGGCGCCCAGGCCGGAGGGGCGGCCCGCCGGGGGACTGCCGGCCCGGTACGTCCCGTGGGCCCACGTCGGGCACCGGTTCCCGAGGACGTTCGCGGAGGGGCCGGCGGAGCACCGGCCCGCACGGCAGCCCGCCTCGTCCGGTCCCGGCCGGCCGCAGCCGGCCCCGTCCGC
>NZ_JBFAUT010000030.1:104189-106825 GCF_040679475.1 Actinoallomurus sp. NPDC052274 | reverse complement strand
CGGACGATCTCCCCGAAGCCCAGGGTCACGATCGCCAGGTAGTCGCCGCGCAGCCGCAGCGTCGGAGCGCCCAGGATGATGCCCGACGCCGCCGATCCGTACGGCGGTCCCGCCGTTGGAGAGCGCGACGAACGGCACGGTGACCGCGAGGAAGCCCCAGGTCCCGTGGACCAGCAGGTACGCGGCCATGGCGGCGCCGCGGACGGCCGTGAGCGCGATGAGGATCACGCGAGGGCTGAACCGGTCGGCCAGGGCGCCGAGCGGAACGGACGCCGCCAGGCCCGCCCCGCCGGCGACCGCCATGCCGACGCCCACGAGCGCCGGCGCCAGGTGGAGTATCCGGGTGAAGTACAGCGCCCAGATCGTGAACCACAGGCCGTCCCCGAGCGCGGAGATCCCTCGCCCCCACAGCAGGCGGCGCAGGCCGACTCGATCCGCGTTCGCCGAGCTCGGCGTCGATCCGGACGCCGTACGGGGCGGGCGCCGCAAACTGGCGACGGCCTGCCTGGACCGGACCCGGCGGTTGCCGCACCTCGGCGGCGCGCTGGGCAAGGAGGTCCTCGACGCCTTCGTCGAGCGGGGGCTGGTCGAGCCGCGGCCCGGCACTCGTGACCTCCGGGTGACGGATCGCGGACTCCGTGAGCTGCCGGCCCTCCTGCCCGCTCTCGCCACCGCCGTCGGGTGACGGATCGCGTGACTCCGGGCTCGGCTTCGGCCGCCTCCTCGACCTGACGGATCGGCGCGCTCACATCTCGGGAATGTCCGGGGCGGGTCGGGACGTTCATATGCTTAGCCAAGCTAACTTAGACTGGCTAAGTAATGAGGAGGGCCGATGACCGACCCGCGGACGCTCGCCGAGCACATCAACCGTGGGCTCCGTGACCTCGTGCTCGTGCTGCGACGGGTGAGCCTCGGGCAGCCGATCACGACCCAGCAGATGGCCGTCCTGGGCTCGCTGGAGGCCGGCCCCCGGCGGATGTCCGATCTCGCCGCCGAGCACGGCGTCCGGCTCCCCACGATGACCCGGCAGATCGGGCGTCTGCTGCGGGACGGCCTGGTCGTCCGCGGCCGGCACGCCGACGACGCGCGCGTCGTCACCGTCGAGCTCACGCCCGCGGGCGGGGAGCGGCTGCTGCGGGCCAGGGAACGGCGCATCGACCACCTCACCGAACGACTGATGGCGCTGAGCGAGGACGAGCGGGGGACCATCGAGGCCGCCCTGCCCGCGTTGGCCAAGCTCTTCGCCGACTCCTGAGGAGGACTTTCACCTCGATGGGCGCTACAACCCCCGACTCCCCTAAGACAGGAGGACTCCTCCGTCAGCCGCTGTCCGTGTGGGCGACCGCCTTCGCCGCCGTCGTGGCGTTCATGGGCATCGGCCTGGTCGATCCCATCCTCCCGGCGATCGCGAAGGGGCTCGACGCGACGCCGAGCCAGGTCTCCCTGCTGTTCACGAGCTACTTCCTGATCACCGCGGTGGCCATGCTCGTCACCGGGTTCGTCTCCAGCCGCATCGGCGGCAAGAAGACCCTTCTCATCGGCCTGACGCTGGTCGTCGTCTTCGCGGCGCTGTCCGGCACGTCCGGCTCGGTGGGCGAACTCGTCGGCTTCCGGGCCGGCTGGGGCCTGGGCAACGCGATGTTCGTCGCCACCGCCCTCGCCGTCATCGTCGGCGCGGCCAGCGGCGGCGCCGAATCGGCGATCATCCTGTACGAGGCCGCGCTCGGCCTCGGCATCTCCACCGGCCCCCTGCTCGGCGCGGTGCTCGGCGGGTGGCACTGGAGGTATCCGTTCTTCGGCACCGCGGCGCTGATGGCGATCGGCTTCGTCCTGATCGCCACGCTGCTCCGGCAGACCGCAGGGCCGGTGAAGAAGACCCGCCTGTCCGACCCGATCCGGGCGCTCGGCCACGGCGGCCTGTCCACGACGGCGTTCACCGCGCTGTTCTACAACTACGCGTTCTTCACGATCCTCGCCTTCACCCCGTTCATCCTGCACATGGACGCGCACGGCATCGGCCTGGTCTTCTTCGCCTGGGGCGTGCTGCTGGCCCTGTGCTCGGTGTTCGTCGCCCCCGCGCTGCAACGCAGGATGGGATCGGTCCGGGTCCTCCACCTCGCGCTCACCGTGCTGCTCGTCCTGCAGGTCGCGATCGCCCTGTCCGGGCACACCGGGATCATCGTCTTCGTCATCCTCACCGGCGTTCCGATCGGCATCAACAACACGGTCTTCACCGAGGCCGCCATGGAGGTCTCCGACGCGCCGCGCCCGGTGGCCTCCGCCGGTTACAACTTCGTCCGCTGGCTCGGCGGCGCCGTCGCGCCGTACATCGCCAGCAAACTGGGGGAGGGCGTCGACCCGAGCCTGCCGTACTACGCCGGCGCGCTCTGCTGCCTCATCGGCATGGCGGTGCTGTACACGCGCCGACGGCACCTCCGGTCGCTGGAGCGGGTGGACATCGACCACACCTTCCAGGACGCTCCCACACTCGCGCGGCACTGACCGCCCGGACCGCCGCGCTCCGTACGCGGGTCCGGAGCGGAACGGGCGGGGGGGGGGGGGGCGCCCCGCCCGCGGGGGGGGGAGGGGGCGCGCCGGCGCGCGGCGGGGGGCCCCCCTCCGAGAGAGGGGGGGAC
>NZ_JBFAUT010000030.1:0-104179 GCF_040679475.1 Actinoallomurus sp. NPDC052274 | reverse complement strand
CCGTCGCCGAGTCGCGGGCCGAGCCGCGTGAGCCGTCGGCCGTGCGCAGCGGGATCGGGCTGCTGCTCATCGCCGCCCCGGCCACGGCCGTCGTCGTCATGGCTCCAGGCTCCGGAGCGCTCGTCGCCCCGAACCTGTTCGCGTTCGCCTCGGTGTCGCGGGTCAGGCCTGGCCACGCAGCTTGGCGATGCGGTTCTCGTACATGCGCAGGAACTCGGCGCGCGCCGCGTGCGCCCGCTCGTAGTCGCGCAGTTCGTTGACCTGGCGCGCGTTCAGGTTGCGCAGCCGGGCCCGTACGGAGGCGATGGTCGCGTGGTCGTAGTCGGCGATGGGCAGGTCCCGGCCGGCCGTCGTTCCCGCTTCGGCGCTCGGCGCGCTCGCGGTCGCCCCTGAAGCCGTGGTCCGCGTGGGGGATGCCTGCTCCGGGGTGCGGGTTGCGGGCGTGGCCTTGGCCGGAGAGGTCTTCTGCTCCTTGGCCGGAGCCGTGGACGACGCGGGAGCCTTCGCCGGAGCGGCCTTGGCACGCGGCGTCCCCTTGGGCGCCGGCCGCGTGCGCTCGACGGCGGCCGACGAGGCGGGTTCCGCCGGCGCCGCGGCGGACTCGGACGACCCGGCCGGTCCGGCCCCCGGCTTCGCGGGTTTCGACTCCGCCGTCTCGGCCCGGCGCCCGGCCGCGCCCGGCCGCGCGCCGGGCGTGGCGCCCTTCGCCCGGGACGGGGCGGCGGGCCGGCCCTTGCCCGGGGCGGCCGTGGAACGGGAGGCCGGCTTCGGGCGCGCCGTCGCCGGTCGCGTACGGCCCGCGGCGGACGCCGGCTTTCCGACGGCGATCTCCGGGCCCTTCTGCGCGGCCGCCGTGCCCTCCTCGGCCCCCGTACGCCCGTCAGGGGTGACCCGGCTCGTGACCTTGCCCACGAGCCGGCCGGTCAGGTCCTCCGCGTCGTCGATCAGCCGGCCGAGCACCGGCGCCAGACCCGACTCCCGGGCCTCCTTGTAGTCCTTGCGAACCCGGTCGGTGAGCAGGAGAGCCTGGCCGACGCCCATCACGGCGAGCCGTGCGGCATGGATGGGGAGCTCGCTGACGGTCTCCCGGACTTGGTCCTTAAGGCGGCGCGGCGATGATGTCATCGTTGCTTCAGCTCCCTCCAGCCTCGCGGGCGCGGACTGGTCGGTATGACGAATCTGTTATCCACCACTCTGCCCTACGGTGCAGCACCGTTCACGCGCCGTGGCCGGGTTTTTCTGCGCCCGAAACCGGTGCCCCCCGATCACACCTACCATGGGACACATGACTCGTCGGGTTCTTCTGGCCAAGCCGCGCGGCTACTGCGCGGGTGTGGATCGCGCCGTGCAGACGGTGGAGCTGGCGCTCGAGCGGTACGGCGCGCCCATCTACGTCCGCAAGCAGATCGTGCACAACGTCCACGTGGTGAAGACCCTCGAAGAACGAGGCGCCGTCTTCGTCGAGGAGACCGAGGAGGTGCCGGAGGGCGCGATCGTGGTGTTCTCCGCGCACGGGGTCGCCCCGGTCGTCCACGACGAGGCCGCCGGGCGGAGCCTCCGTACGATCGACGCCACCTGCCCGCTGGTCACCAAGGTCCACAAGGAGGCCCGGCGCTTCGCGGCCGACGACTACGACATCCTCCTGATCGGCCACGAAGGCCACGAGGAGGTCATCGGCACGAGCGGCGAGGCCCCGGAGCACATCCAGCTCGTCGACGGTCCCGACGACGTCGCCAAGCTCCAGGTACGCGACCCGGAGAAGGTCGTCTGGCTCTCCCAGACCACGCTGTCGGTCGACGAGACCAACGCGACGGTCGAGGCCCTCCGCGCGCGGTTCCCCAAGCTCGTCGACCCGCCGTCGGACGACATCTGCTACGCCACCCAGAACCGCCAGGTGGCGGTGAAGGAGATCGCCGCCGAGTCGCAGCTCGTGATCGTGGTCGGCTCGCAGAACTCCTCGAACTCCAAGCGCCTCGTCGAGGTGGCCAAGGACCACGGCGCCCAGGCCTCGCACCTCGTCGACTACGCCGAGCAGATCGACCCCGCCTGGCTCGAGGGCGTCGACACGGTCGGCCTCACCAGCGGCGCGTCGGTGCCGGAGGAGCTGATCGAGGGCGTGCTCGCCCGCCTCGCCGAGTTCGGCTTCGACACGGTCGAGGAGGTCGAGTCGGTACGCGAGCGGATGGTCTTCGCGCTCCCGCACGAACTCCGCCGCGACCTGCGGTCGGCGTAGCCCGGCCTCAGTCCTCCGGGGAGGGGGCCTTGGCGGCCGGGAGCCGTCCAGGCCCGTCGTCCCACCGGACCGGATCGTCGTCCTCGTCGGTCCTGCCGCGCCTGCGGGCGCCCAGAGTGGTGCGCCCGCGGAACGGGTTGTCGGCCGCGACCCGGGCGCGCAGCTCCCGCAGGTTGGCGGGCAGGCCACGGGGCACCGCGATCAGCACGACGAGCACCGCGCCGAGGAACAGCCACGGCACGCTCGAGGTGAGCTTGGCCGCCAGGGTGACGGCGACGCTCACCAGGAAGGACTTCTCCCCGATCGACCCGGTGACCGCCGACAGCAGGCTCACCAGGAAGAACAGCAGCGGGGGGCTGACCACGAGCGTGAGCAGGTCCGTGCGACGGGTCATCGACACCGCCAGCAGGCATCCCGCGACGAACAGCACGCCCTGCGCCGACCGCGGTCCGAACAGCCCGCCGACGAGCGCGCCGAGCAGCGTGCACGCGAACACCACGACCGCGCCGCCCCGGCCGGTCAGCGTCACCGCCGAACGCGCTCGTGACCGTCCCGCCGGAGACGCGGCCGGACGCCGCTTCGACCGACCGCTCGGAGCGGGGGCCGTCTCAGGGTCCCCGCGCGTGTCCGTTGCCACCAGCCCGTCCCAGAGTCGACAGTGCCTTGCTCCACGGTAGCCCGCCTGAGCCTGCCGCGTCTCGCGACACGGCGTCAGGGCAGCAGGCGGATCTGGCGCTCCCGCTCGGCGTCGTCCGCGAGCTCCGCCGCGGACGGCGCGCGGGCGGGCTCCTCGACCGGGGTCGGGGCGTCGAGCTCGGCGTCGGTCACGCCCAGCTCGTTCAGCCTGCGGGCGGTCACCAGGACCCGGCTCTCCAGCGACCCGATCGTCCGGTTGTAGGCCACGACGGCGTTGGTGAGGGACTTGCCGAGCTGGTCGACGTGGCGGCCGAGCGTCCCGAGCCGGTCGTACAGGTCCCGGCCCAGCTCGAACACCGCGCGGGCGTTCTCCGACAGCGCCTGCTGCTGCCAGGCGTAGTGCGCCGTGCGCAACAGGCTGATCAGCGTCGTGGGTGTGGCGATGTGCACCCGGCGCCGCATCGCGTACTCCAGCAGTCCGGGGTCCCGGTCCAGCGCCGGCGCCAGGAACGCCTCGCCCGGCACGAACAGCACCACGAACTCCGGCGCCGGGCTGAAGGACTGCCAGTACGACTTGGCCGCCAGCCGATCCACGTGCTCGCGGAGATGCCGGGCGTGCGCGTCCAGCCGGGCCTCCCAGACTCCCGGCCCGTCCGCGCCGGCGGCGTCCAGGTACGCGGCCAGGGAGACCTTCGAGTCGACGACGATGTTCTTGCCACCCGCCAGCCGTACGACCAGGTCGGGCCGGAGCCCGTTCCCGGCGACGGCCTGCTCGTCGAAGTCGCAGTGCCGGGTCATGCCGGAGATCTCGACCACGCGGCGCAGCTGGAGCTCTCCCCACCGCCCGCGCGCCTCCGGCCGCTGCAGCGCCCGTACGAGCGTCTGGGTCTCCTGGCGGAGCTGGTCGGAGCTCTGCCGGACGAACTCCACCTGCTTGGCCAGCATGGCGTGCGACTCGCGGCGCCCGGTCTCGACCTCGCGAAGCTGCGCCTCCACCTTGCTCAGCGTGTCCCTGAGCGGGGCGATGCGCTTGTCCAGCTCTCCGGCGGCCTCGGCGTTGGCGGTCGCCAGCCGGGTGTCGGCCAGTTCGAGGAAGCGCTGGTTGCTCGCGTCCAGCGCCTGCGCCGACAGGGACTGGAAACGCTCGGCCAGTCCCTGCTCGACGTAGGCGAGCTTCTCCTCGGCCGCCTTGGCCCGCGCGGTCACCACGGCGGTCCGGCTCCGGGCCCAGGCGATCCCGAGCACCGTACCCAACACCAGGCCGATCACGAGGCCGAGCAGAACGTCCATGTCCGCATCGTGACAAAGCAGTACGAGAATGTCGGCCCGACGCGCGGACGAGCCGTCACCCCGTCCGCGCGGCGGGGACGACGGGGCGCGTACGGCCCGCTCACCGGCGTCGCGCGGAGCAGCCGCCGGCTCACGTCGCGCGGTACGACGGGGGACGGCGAGGTGCGGCGGGAAGGCGACGCGGGACGGCGGTGGAGGCGGCGCGTACGGCCCGTTCATCGGCGCATCCGGACCGTACGGGCGGTCCCGGCGGGCCCGTAGACTCTGCGTCCGTGAGCCTGTCCATCGGAATCGTCGGGCTGCCCAATGTGGGCAAGTCCACCCTCTTCAACGCGCTGACCAAGAACACCGCTCTCGCGGCGAACTACCCGTTCGCGACGATCGAGCCGAATGTCGGCGTCGTGGCGGTGCCCGACCCGCGCCTCGACGAGCTGGCCAAGCTGTACGACTCGGCCAAGATCGTGCACGCGACCATGCAGTTCGTCGACATCGCCGGCATCGTGAAGGGCGCGTCCGAGGGGCAGGGGCTCGGCAACCAGTTCCTGGCGAACATCCGGGAGACCGACGCGATCTGCCAGGTCATCCGGGTGTTCGAGGACTCGGACGTCACGCACGTCGACGGCGACGTCGCCCCGCCGCGCGACATCGAGACCATCAACACCGAGCTGATCCTCGCCGACCTGCAGACGCTGGAGAAGGCCCTGCCGCGCCTGGAGAAGGAGGCGCGGACGACCAAGGACCGCGACAAGCTCGCCGTCGTCGAGGCGGCCCGGGCGGCGCAGAAGACGCTGAACGACGGCGTGACGCTCTACGCCTCCGACCTCGACCCGGCGCCGCTGCGCGAGCTGCACCTGCTGACCGCCAAGCCGTTCCTGTATGTCTTCAACGTGGACGAGGACGAGCTCGGCGACGAGGCGCTGCGCGCCCGCCTGCAGGAGCTGGTCGCCCCGGCCGAGGCCATCTTCCTGGACGCCAAGATCGAGTCCGAGCTGATCGAACTGCCCGACGAGGAGGCCCTGGAGCTCCTGCAGTCCACCGGGCAGGAGGAGCCCGGCCTGCTGCAGTTGGTCCGCGTCGGTTTCGACACGCTGGGGCTGCAGACATTCCTCACCGCCGGGCCCAAGGAGGCCCGCGCCTGGACGATCCGCAAGGGCGCCACCGCCCCGGAGGCCGCGGGTGTGATCCACACCGACTTCCAGAAGGGCTTCATCAAGGCCGAGATCGTCTCGTACGGGGACCTGGTGGCCGAGGGCTCGGTCGCCGCCGCCCGTGCGGCCGGAAAGGCCAGGATGGAGGGCAAAGAGTACGTCATGCAGGACGGCGACGTGGTGGAGTTCCGCTTCAACGTCTAGCAGGGGAGACGAACCTCGCTGTCCGGTAATGCTCCATCGGCTACCGAGTTGTCCACAACCGCGCGGCGGGACTGTGCATCCTCGCTCGACACTGGAACAATTGACCGCCGTGGTTAAGGTGGTAAACCGAACTCGACCAGACGGATAGACGGATAGACGGCGCGCCGATCCGGGGGGAAGGCGCGAGCGGAGGCATGATGGCTCGCAGGTCGTCCGGCGTTGTAGACGCCGGTGCGTCCGGTTACCCACCGGGCGGATTCTCGCCCGCAGACCCTTGGGACTCTCCGGACGAGAAGGGGCGCCGTGGCAAGCGCGGCGGCGGCTCCGGCGGACGTGATGGCGACCGCCGTGGCTGGGGCGGTTCCGGCGGCCGCTGGTTCATCTATGTCGGGCGGGTCATCCTCTGGGCCTTCCTCATCGTCGTGCTGGTCAACGGCGTCCGCGCGCCCTTCGACCGGTTCACCGCGGACCGGTCCAATCCGACCACGACCGGCGATACGACCAAACCGAAGTTCCCGGAGGCGGCGGCTTCGGCCTACGCCCTGTCATTCGCCGAGGTCTATCTCAATTACGACCAGGCGACGGCCGCGGACCGGCCGAAACTGCTCGCCCCGTTCCTCGCCGGAGGGCTCGACCCGCAACTCGGCTGGGACGGCACCGGGAAATCCGTGCTGCAGTCCGCGTACGTGGCGTCGGTGCGCGCGGACGACACCGAGCACGGCGTCGTGACCCTTCTCGCGCGGGCCAACGGCCGGCTGTTCCAGTTGGCCGTTCCGGTCTACGCGAAGGACGGGGCGATGGCGATAACCGGTCGCCCCGCCACGCTCCCGCCGCCCGCGACCGCGTCGGTCCCCGCGGTCGCCCAGGACCGCGACTCCGCGTTGGAGACCGAGCTTCAGCAACCGCTGACGGACTTCTTCAAGGCGTACGCGGCCAGTGACGCCGGCTCCCTCCAGCGGTACTCCGACCCGCCCGTCACCGGGCTGGGCGCCAGCGTCACCTTCGGCCAGCTGAAGGAGATCATCGCCCCGCGCGGCGACGCCGCGTCGCGGACCGTCACCTCGACGGTCGTGTGGCAGATTCCCGCTGGTCAGCCCAAGACGTCGGGTGGCACGCTCGAGCAGACCTACCAGCTCACAATGGTGAAGAAGGGCGGATATTGGTTCGTCAGGGACATCCAGGCTTCTACACTTCCGGCGGGATCGTGAGGTCACTGCCGACTCGTCCCGAACGCTACGATTCACTCCCCGACCAAGGAAGGCCAGCCCGATGATGCAACACATGCTGGCGATGCTGCCGCATCATGTGGAGGCGGCGCCTAACAACGGCCTGGACACCGACAATCTGGCCAAATGGCTGCGCGACATCTTCGGGCCGTTGTTCCTGGTCGTTGTCTCCATCGTCGCGATCTTCTTCCTGTTCACGCGGGAGATCACGCGATTTGTGCAATTCATCCTGCTCGCGATCGGCATCGGAGTCATATTTTACGTCCCCAATATCATCGAGACGACGGCCAAGGCGATCGCGACCGCCCTTGGAATCAAAACATCCTGAACATCACCGGTGTCATGCTGGTCTAGTCATGGCTGGTCTCAATTAGGGGAGTGGGGCCCGGGTGGATCTGCCTACGTACACCAATATCTGGCGCATCGAGAAGCGGCTTTACAAGCTCTACGACCTGCGGCTTCCGATGCCACTGCCGTTGGTGCAGATCGGTGTGTTCGTCGGCGTCTTCCTGCCCTGGATCATCCTGCTCCAGGTCGTCGGAGTGCCCTTCCACGCGCCCTGGCACGTCGTCTATCTCGTCCCACCCGGCCTGCTCACCTGGCTGGCCACCCGTCCCGTCATCGAGGGCAAACGCCTCACCGAGCTGCTGATCTCCCAGGTCCGTTACCTCACCGAGGCGCGTACGTGGGCCCGTCTGACGCCGATCCGGGAGCCCGGCGAGGTCGTCATCGTCGGCCGGGTCTGGCGGCACGGCCGCCTCGCGGGCGACCGGCTGCACGTCGCGCGGGCCGCGGAACAGTCCGTCGAGCACCCGTCCGCCCCCGAGCCGGCCGCGACACCGGTCGCGGCCGCGCCACCCGTCCTGGAGTACACCGGCAACGGCGCCGAGCAGGCACCCACCGGCGCGCCCCGCAGGCCAGCCACCGCCCAGCGTCCACAGGCGCCGAGCCTGCAGCCAACGCCGCACGACGGCAGCACGGTCGTGCCGCCGGCCGCACCCGGCGAACGACGTCTCACCCCGCCCGCCGTGGAGCCGACCCGACCGCAGCCGGTGCGTTCGGAGCCGGCCTCGCCGCCGGCCGCGGCACGGCCCGCCCGTCCGCAGCCGACGGCGCCGCAGGCCGTCCCCGGTTTCCCCGCGTCCGTGGACCCCTCGACGACCCCGGGCGCGCCCGCCTCGCCCGGCGTGCCCAGGCCCGGCCGCCCGGAGAGGCCGGAGCTCCCGGCCACCCCCGCCGCCTCGGCCGCGCCGACCACCTCGCCAACGCCCGCCACCCCGGCCGTGCCCGCCGCCGGTCCGACGCCGGCGGACGGAGAGGCCGTGGATCGGCGCGCCGGCGAGCGTGGCCGACCCGGTGAGCAGCGACCCGACACCACCCCCGCGCGGGGACAGGATCGCGACCTCGACGCGCCGCGTCGCCCGACGCGACCGCGCAACATCTCCCACGAGCCGGAGACGCCCGCCGCGAACCCCCGGCCGGTCCCGCCCACGCTCGGCCGGCCGGCGGAGCCGCCCGCGGCCAGGCCCACCGGCCCGACCGCCCCACCCCGCCCGGAGACGCCCGCTCGTTCGGACGCTCCGGCCAAGCCGGCCGCGGCGGGCCCGGCCGGCCCCGTCGGCAGGCACGCGGCTCCCGCTCGGCCCGTCGCGCACCCCGACGCCTCGCCCGCGTCCGCTCCCGCGGAAGGGAGCACCCCGCGGCCGGGCGGCCCGACGCCCGCCCGGTCCGGAGCCGCTCAGCCGCCGGCCGCTCGACCGGCCGCCGCGCCGCCGTCGGCCACCGGCCGTCCCGGCGAGCCCGCGGACAGCGGCCCGCCGGTCCGGCCGGCGGTTTCGAGACAGGCCGACGAGGGCTCGCGGCCCGCATCGGTGATCCCGTTGCCGCACGGACGGCACGCCAAACCCGCCGAGGACTCCCCGGCCGCACGCTCCGCCGAGCCGCCGACCGGCAATGACGATCCGGCCCGTCCCGTCGGCCGACCGCCGGCGGACGGCACGGCGGAGCACAAGGCACCGGCCGCTTCGGGCACGGAGGCGCCGGCCGCCGGCGTGGCGGAGCGTGGTGCGCCGGCGGCTTCGGGCGCGGCGGACCGTGAGGCGTCGGCCGCCGGCGGGGTGCAGCGCGAGACGCCGGCTTCGGACGCGGCGAAGCGTGTGGCCCCGGCGGCTCCCGCCGCCGCAGAGCACGGGGCGTCGGCCCCCGGCGCGGCGGAGGGCGAGAAGGCGACCCCCGGCGCGGCGAGCGAGCGACGCACGGCGGCGGACGGCGCCGGGACGGCCGAGCACGGTCCGGCGGCGCCGGCCGACGAGGAGCAGGACATCGCCGCGGCCCGCACCGACCAGATCGTGTGGCCGACCCCGTCGCGGCGCCCCTCGGCCTCGCGACCGGACGCCGGTGCCGCCCCGTCGCGTGACACCTCCTCAGGTGGTCGCCCGGCCCGGCCCGCCACCCCCGCACGAGGTCGTTCACACGGCGATGAGGCCACGCCGTCCCGCGAGGCGCGGCCGGCGGCCGCCCGGGACACCGGGTCGCCGGCGCCGAACTGGACGCCACCGGCACCCGGCCGTCCGGCGACGCCACCCGCCCCTCCGCTACCGGCGGCGCCGGGGGTACCCCCGCGCGCCCCGGCCGCCGGACACCCGTCGTCGCGCACCTCGCCACCGCAGGCATCACCGCACGCCCCCGCCCAACCGCCGGCCCAGTCGCCTGCGCAGCCCCCTCGGACGCAGCCGGCGAGGCCCGCGCAGGTTCCGGCGGCCCGGCCGGCCCGCCCGTCGGCTCCGTCCCGGCAGGGTGCGGGGCAGCAGCCCTGGCAGGGGCGGCCGGAGGCGGCGGCCGGTGCGCCGCCGGAGTCGCCGGCGCGCGCCGTTCGGTCCGGTCCCGCCTCGCCCGTGCGTCCCGGACCGATGCCTCAGGCGGCTCACGAGGACGAGGGACGGCACGACGACGGCCGCGGCCGCAGGCGCATCTTCTCGGGCGGCGGCAACGGTGACGGCGACTACGAAGAGCGCGTACGGACCGCCTTCGCGGGTGCTCGGCGCGTCGTCGTACTCGGCTGCACCGGCGGCGCCGGTCAGACGGTGACCGGGCTCATGCTCGGGCACACCTTCGCCCAGCACCGCGGTGACCGGATCGTCGCGGTCGACGTGAACCCCGGCCCCGGGGCCATGGCGCGGCGCACCCGGACCGAGACCCGGGAGACGCTCACCTCGCTGATCGCCCACGCCGAGCAGGTCACCGGCTACCAGATGATGCGCCGGTACACCTCCATCTCCAAGTCCGGACTGGAGGTGGTGGCGGCCGGCAAGAACCCCGTTCAGGCCCTCGACGACCGCGACTACGCCCTCGCGATGCGGACCCTCGACCGGTTCTACTCGATCACGCTGCTGGACGCCGCGGCGGCCGTGGTCGCGCGGGTCCTGCCGTACGCCGACCAGATCGTGCTGGTCGCACCGGCCAGTTCCGACGCGCCGCGGGCGGTGGCCATGACGTTCGAGTGGCTCGACGGCCACGGATATGAGGACCTGCGGTCCCGGGCCGTCACCGTGATCAACGGGGTGAGCCGCCGCAGCATGGACGACGTCGAGCAGGCCGAGTCGGTCGCCAGGGGCCGCTGCCGGGCGCTCGTGCGCATCCCCTGGGACGACCACCTCAGCCTCGACCGCGCTCCCCGCAACGAGCTGCGCTCGCTGCGGGCCCCGACCCGCAAGGCGTACATCGCGCTCGGCGGCGTCGTGGCCGGCGGTCTCGTCCAGACGCCGGGACGCTATCCCCAGCAGGAGGTCTCCCGATGAGCGGCCGGCGTCCGACAGCGCGTGACCAAGTGTTCAGTAAGAACGAGGAGTAACCGATGAGCAGGGCGTCCAAGGCCCGCAGCCGGCTGGCCGTACGGTATTTCGACGATCGGATCCTCCTCACCGACAACGCCGCCTGGGCGTACTTCCGGCTGCCGACCGTCTCGTACGAGTTCACCACGAACGAAGAGCGCGAGGCGCTCGCCACCAACATCACCATCGCGCTCGCCGGCATCCGGATGCAGGACGCCGAGATCCACCTGCGGATCGTGCATCGCACGTATCCGGCGGCCGAGTGGGCGCTCGCCCTCGACGAGACCTCCGACGGAGGCCCGGGCTGGCGCGAGTACCTCGAGGAGATGTACGCCCACGTCTGGTCCAAGGACTTCTGGACCAAGGAGGTCTACCTCGGCGTGCGCCTCGGTCAGCGCGGCGTTGGAGCCCAGCTGTCCGGAGGCGCCTTCAAGCAGCTCTTCGGCCTGTACAAGCGCAGCGAAGAGGTCCTCGGGCTGCACGACGAGGCGATCCCGGCGAAGGAGATCGCCCGCTGGACCGAGCAGGCCGAGCGGCTCGGCCGCTCCCTCGGAGGCAGCGCCCTGTACGCCCGGCACGCGTCGTCCACGGAGATCGCCTGGCTGTTCCAGCACGCGGCCAGCGGCGCCCTGACCGATCCGCCGCCCTCGGCCACCCCGCGCCGCACCTGGGGCGCCGGCGAGATCGAGAGCCTCGTCGAGGGCACGATCGTCAACGGCCGGTCGAACCTCCGCATGGAGCAGCCGGACGGCTCGTCGTACGTCGCGTATCTGTCGTTCGCCCGCTTCCCGGATCTGATGCCGTTCCCGGACGGCGAGCCGTGGATGCACTTCGCCGACGCCCTGCCCTTCCCGGTGGAGGTGTCGGCGCGGATGAAGCTCGTGCCGCCGGCCAAGGCGTCCAAGGACGTCTCCCGCAAGCTCGCGCACGCCCGCGACATGGACCAGCACATCCGCGAGGCCGGAGCCGAGGCGCCCATCGCGCTGGCCGAGCAGATCGACGCCGCCCGCATGCTCGAGCACGGCATCACCAAGGAGCGGCTGCCGTTCGTGTACGGCTGGCACCGGCTCATCGTCTCCGCGCCGACCGAGGACCTGCTGCAGCAGCGCGTCGACGCGGTCGTCGAGCACTACCGCGACCTCGGCATCGACATCGTCTGTTCGACCGGCGACCAGTTCTCGCTGTTCTGCGAGTCCCTGCCCGGCGACCGGATCCGCGTCAACGCGTACGCCCAGCGGCAGCCGCTGCGGACGATCGCCGGCGGCATGCCCACCGCGACGGTCGACCTCGGCGACCGGCGGGACGACACGTCCGCCGGCTGGGTCGGGCCCTACATCGGGGAGACGCTCGGCCGCGCCCGGTCCATCGTGCACTTCGACCCGCTCGTCGCCGCCGCGCGCAACCGCCCCACCGCGGTCGCGATCACCGGTGAGCCCGGCGGCGGCAAGACGACCCTGGCGCTGCTGCTGCTGTACCAGATGGCGCTGCGCGGGGTCACGATCGCCGCCATCGACCCCAAGGGCGACGCGGAGTCCCTCGTCGAGCTGCTGCGCCGGCGCGGGCGCCGCGCCCGCGTCCTGCCGCTGGGCTCCGCAGCCCCCGGCCTCCTCGACCCGTTCAGCTTCGGCGACGACCTCGCGGCCAAGAAGACCATGGCCACGGAGACGTTGCGCCTGCTGCTGCCGCGTATGTCCGAGGAGCGCGAGTCCGCCATGATCCAGGCGGTCGGCGCGGTCGCCAACCAGCCGCAGCCCTCCCTCGGCAAGGTCGTCGACTACCTGGACGCCTCCGATGACCCGGCGTCGAAGAACCTCGGCGCCGTGCTGCGCTCGATGTCGGAGATGCGGCTCGCCCGCCTGTGCTTCGACCCGTCCGGCGGCGAGCGGATCGACACCGCCGGCTGGACGACGGTCTTCACGCTCGGCGGCCTGACCCTGCCGGACGTGGCGATCAACCGTGAGGACTACTCGTACGAGCAGCGGCTCTCCGTCGCCCTGATGTACCTCGTGTCGCAGTTCGCCCGTCGCCTGATGCACGGTCTCGATCGCCACCTGCCCAAGACGATCTTCCTTGACGAGGCCTGGGCGATCACGCAGACGCCTGAGGGCGCCAAGCTCATCCCGGAGGTCTCCCGCATGGGCCGCTCCCGGAACACCGCCCTGATCCTCGTCTCACAGAACGCCGGCGACCTCCTCAACGAGCAGGTCACGAACTGCCTCTCGTCCGTCTACTCGTTCCGCTCGACCGAGCGCAACGAGGTCGGCAACGTGATGGCCCTCCTCGGCGTCGAGAACTCCGACGAGCACCGCGCCGTGCTGCGCAACCTCGGCAACGGCGAGTGCATCTTCCGCGACCTCGACGGCCGCGCCGGCCGGATCGGCGTGGACCTCATCTCCGAGGAGCTCCTCCGCTGGCTCGACACCAACCCGACACGTTCCAAGCCCGACGAAATGAGTGCGGACAAAGCGTCGGACCCGCATAGTGGGAACGAGCGACCATCCCGTCCCTCCACCGCCCCCCGCGACCCCGCCACAGAGGTCACCCAGGAGGTCCCCCGATGAGGGTGTCAGGCGTCCGCCACCGCCGACGACGACAACCGGCGAAGGGCAGACCCCGGGCTAAGCGCCGGTCGCTTCTCATTCTCACGCTCATGGCGCTACTGGTCCTGAGTCCCTTGGGCTTCGCAAGCGCCGATCCCATTCCGACGGCGCCGGGCTCGAACCCGAATGACGCCTGCGCGCCGGCCGATCACCCGGCGCCGGAGCAGTACGGCTCGGGTATCGACGGCATGGTGAAGCCGCCGAACTATCCCAGCGAGCAGCTGCAGAAGACGGCGAAGGACACACCGGAGCAGCTCACGTACTACGACCGGTACGGGACGCGCGGTCAGTCGTGGCACGCGGTGGACATGGGCTGTTCCGACATGCCCGCGATGATCGGCAACAACATCGCGAACACCGTCTTCGTCTTCGCACAGGCGATCGACCGGACGACCATCACCATCTACCAGGCGGCGGCGTCCGAGTCCCTCCTCGGGTGGCTGAAGAAGACGGTCGACGGCGTGATCCGGAGCATGGGGAACACCTTCGGCGCCAAGTACTGGTCGTGGGTGGTCATCCTCGGTGCCCTGTGGCTGGCCTGGTGGGGACTGATCCGCCGGCGCGCGAGCCGGGTGGCGGAAGGCACCATCTGGATGGTGCTGGCGATGGTCGCACTGATCTGGCTGATCGGCAGACCCGGCGACTTCACGACATTGGGGACGAAGGTCTCCAACGGGGCGACCGCGGCTTTCAACGCCGCTCTTCCGCAGAGCGACGCCGACACCACGACGTGCATTCCGCAGAAGGGAAAGCCGCCGCAGCCGGCGACGAACGACGCGGTCACCCGCAACGCCAACGGCCTGTGGGTGACGCTCGTCTGCAAACCCTGGCTGATGGGCGAGTTCGGGACCGACGACCCGAAGGCGAAGATCGTCCAGGACAACGCGGGCACGCTCCTGGCTTCCCAAGCGGTCGATCTCTCCGAGAGCACCAACGGGCAGAAACCGGACCTCGGGAAGAAGGCCGACGCCTACAAGGGCGTGACCAAGAACATCAAGGACAACTTCCCCGGTGCGTACTCCCTCTTCCAGGGGAAGGACTGGACATCGCGGCTGGCGGTGGGGTTCGGAGCCCTGCTCGCGGCCCTGGTCGCCGGACTGCTGGTGCTGGTCGTCTCGGTCATGCTGATCATCTTGAAGATCTCGTTCCTGCTGCTACTCGTCGCGGGGCCGATCTTCCTGGGCATCGGCATCCATCCGGGCATCGGGCGGGTCATCGCGGTCCGCTGGTTCGAACTCCTCCTGTCGACCCTGCTGAAGCAGGCGGCCTTGATCGGCGTGCTCGCCCTCCTGCTGTGGTGCTACGGCCTGGTCATGGCCGAGAGCCTGCCGTGGGGCCTGCAGATCCTGCTGATCTCTCTCGTCACCCTGGCGGCCTTCGTCTACCGGAAGCCGTTCCAGCACCTGTTCGCCGCGGTCGGCTACTCGGCCGTCGGCTCCCGCAAGGGGGAACAACAGGTCGAGGAGGCGATCCGGGAGACGCGGAAGCGGACCACCGCGATCGCGACCGCGGCCGTCCCCGGCGCCGCGGGCTACCGGCTCGGTCGCTGGGGCAAGCGTGACTCCAGCACTCTGGCCGGCGCCCCGACCCTCAGGAGCGACGACGGAGCCGACTTCGACACGGCCGGCCGTGAGGTGGTCGGCGCCGCCGACCGGCGTGGACGCGCCGCACAGCTCGCCGCGAAGGCCGCCGGGGCGACGCGGGGCAGTGCTCCACCGCTGAACCTGTCGCCGCGCGCGCAGGCCGCGGCGCCCACCCCGAGGACGAACGGCGGTGGGCTCTGGAGCCCACGCCCGTCCGGATCGGGCGGAGCAGCCCGCCCGCCGGCTCCTCGACCACCGGCCGACTCCCCGCCCGGCGAGGAACGCCGACCGAGTGCCGCCGGTGGCGGTTCGCGTCCGCCCGCCGCGCCCACCGGAGCCAGTTGGGGTGCCGCCGGGAAGACCGGCGCGGGGCAGGGGTCCGGCACCCGCACGCCACCGCGGCGACCGGCCGGTGGCGGCGAGAGCGGAGGCCGCGGCCGGTCCGGCGGCGGTGGTGAGCAGGGCGGCGCCTCCAACGGCGGCGGTCGCCGAGGCTGGTTCAGCGGCGGATCCGGCGGTCGTACGGCTCCGGGGTCCGACTCCGGCGGCTCGAGGAAGAGTCCTCCGGCGCGTGGCGGCTCCTCGGGAGCAAGGCCCGGCCCCGCCTCGACGTCCGGGGGGCGCGATGACGGCAGCCCGGACGGCAAGGCGCCGCCGCCGCTGTGGTCGGGCAGGTCGCGCGAGGACGGTCCGTCCATGCCGTTCTGGCTGCGTCCGGTGAAGCGCGAGGACGGGGACGAGCGATGAGGAGCCGATGGACCTGACCGATCGCCAGCGCAAGATCCTGTTCGCCGCGTTGGTGGTGCTCCTCGCCGCAGCGGGAGTGATCCTGACCATCGGCAGCGGAAGCGGCCGGCACAAGGGTTCGGCTCAGCGGGTGACCTCCGCTCCGTCGCCGTCCGCGCCGTCCTTCACCGCGCCGGGACTGACGGGTCCACCGCCGAGCGGGGGCACGTACGACATCTACTCGCTGCTGCCGTTCACACAGAAGGACTTCAGCACGGCGGCGGACGTCGCCCGTCGTTTCACCATCGCCTACGGCACCTATCGCTACGACGAGCAGCCGAGCGCCTATCTCGGACGGATGCAGGGCCTGGTGACCGCCGATGTCACGGCGCAGTTGCAGCGCGACTCGTCGGCGCCGGGTCTGCTGGACCAGCGGAAGCAGGACAGGGAGGTCTCGACCTCCGACGCGCATCTGGACTCGCTCCGCGACATGGAGAAGGACCAGTTCATCTTCCTCGTCACCGGAACCCAGCACATCAGCAAGGGAGGAGCTTCCAGCGACACCAGCCAGCAGTACGCCGTCACGGTGACGAGGTCCGGTGGGGGCTGGGTCGTCTACGCGTTCGCCCAGGCCAACGTAGGTGACAAGTGAAAGGAATGAGATGAGGCTTCGCCGGCACCTGCGGCTCGGCGTCGGCTCGGGGGGCCGGAACGAAGGCCGTCATATCGTCTCTCTTCTTCATTTCACGCGGTCGGACCAAGGCGCGGTCCGGCTGCCGATCATCATCGCCGGAGGCGCCGCGGCGCTGTTCTTCATGAGTCTGGTGTCGATCCCGCTGTTCTTCGGGGCCAACCAGTTCTTCCAGAACGCGACGAACGGTGCGAACTGCACTGACACGTCCGGGGCGGCATCGCAGCCCCAGCAGTCCGGCGACGCGAGCAGTATCCCGTCGAACTATCTGGCGCTCTACAAGAAGGCCGGTCAGCAGTACGGCATCCCGTGGAACGTGCTCGCGGGCATCGGCTACGTGGAGACCCACCACGGTCAGCTCAAGGCGCCCGGCGTCTCCAGCGGTGAGAACTACGCGCACGCCGGTGGGCCGATGCAGTTCATCCCCGGCACGTGGGCGACGTACGGCGTGGACGGCAACGGGGACGGCAAGAAGAGCCGCTACGACCCGGCCGACGCCATCCCCGCCGCCGCTCGCTACCTGAAGGCCAGCGGCGCGCCGGACCGGATGCGCGATGCCATCTTCGCGTACAACCACCTCACGTCCTACGTCAACAACGTGTTGTCCTGGGCGAAGAAGTACGCCTCCGGCAGCTTCAACGTCGTCCAGGCGAACGCCCCGGACTGCAATGACATGAACGGAGCGCCCCTCGCGCCGAACGCGGTCGCCGCCAAGGTGATCTCTTTCGCCAAGGCGCAGTTGGGCAAGCCGTATGTCTACGGCGCGACCGGGCCGAACAGCTTCGACTGCTCCGGCCTGACGATGACCGCCTACAAGAGCGCGGGGGTGACCATCCCGCGGCTGTCCGACGCTCAGTACTGGTGGGGCGCCTCGGTACCGAGAGGGCAGGAACAACCGGGCGACCTCGTGTTCTTCGAGTACCTGCCGGGGCACACCGGTCCCGGTCACGTCGGCATGGTCTACAACCCGCAGAAGGGAATCATGATCGTGGCGCCGCACACCGGCGACGTGGTCAAACTGCAGAACTACAAGACCTACCCCGGTGGTGCGGTCGGCTTCACCCGTCCGACCGCGCACAACGGTCACAACGGACCGACGAAGAGGCTCTGAGTGGGACTCGCGAGAACGGGCCCGCCTCTGGTGGTGGGCGCGGCGATCATCCACAACGGGCGGCTCCTGGCGGCGCAGCGCGCCGACCCGCCGGAGCTGGCCGGCGGGTGGGAGTTCCCCGGTGGCAAGGTCGAACCCGGCGAGACGGAACAGGACGCGCTCGTTCGGGAATGCCGCGAGGAACTCGGCGTCGACGTGGCGGTGGGCGCCCGGATCGGGGCGGACTGCCCGCTGCACAATGGACTGGTGATGCGGGTCTGGACGGCCGCGATCCTGCGCGGAGAGCCGGAGGCTCGAGAGCACTCCGCGCTGCGCTGGCTGACCACGGCCGAGCTGTTCGACGTCTCGTGGTTGCCGGCCGACGTACCCGTCGTCGAGGCCGTACGTGAGCACCTCAAGGAGTATCGATGATCGTCGCTTTCTCGGTCTCACCGCTGGGCATCGGCGAGTCGGTGGGGGAGTCCGTCGCCGAGGCGGTACGCGTCGTCCGGGAGAGCGGCCTGCCCAACCGTACGGACGCCATGTTCACCAGCGTCGAAGGCGAGTGGGACGAGGTGATGGACGTGGTGAAGCGCGCCGTCGAGGCGGTCGCCGCCCACAGTCCGAGGGTCAGCCTCGTCCTGAAGGCGGACATCCGTGAGGGAGTCACGGACGGACTGACGAGCAAGGTCGAGACCGTCGAACGTCACCTGAGGACGGACTCATGACGGCGTGGGCGCGGGCGACGCGGCGCGGATGAGCGCGAGGATCTCCGGCCGCACGAGGTCGGAGATCCTGCCGTACGGCACGGTGACCACGGTGTCGGCGCACGCCCAGACGTAACCCAGCAAGGGCGGTACGACGTCCAACTCGAGCCCGTCCCTGGTCGGCATCAGATCCATCGCCCGCTTGTCCTTGTCATCGGTGTCGATCGCCGATGCCGTGAGCGTGATCGGGTCGATCTTCTGCTCCCCGTCGCAGAACGCCCCGCCGGGAGCCGCCGCGCCGACCCGCCGCTCGAGATCTCGCAGGCCGGATCGGGTGAAGACGGTGTCGCGGAGGATGTCTATGGCTCTCAGCCGCCGACCCGTGACCAGGTCGACGGTCACCGCGCGCGTGCCACCCGAGTCGAACGCGGTCAGGGGCGCCTGGCGCGCGGTGAACCGGTACCGGGCCGACAGCAGCCGAGGACCGCCCACTCCGAGCTCGACGGTGGTGGTGACCCGAGGGCGCCCCGAGGTCGGTCCGTCCGACTGCCGGGCGCTCTCGTATCGGCGCAGCTGCTGGTCGAGCGGTAGCCGCAGAACCCGGTTGACCGCCTGCTCGATCGCCGGATCCCGTAGCCCGCCGACACGGACGTAGCTGCCCGCGACGGTGAGCGCCGGATCCGTGTACGTCCGCTCCACCGAGCCGTAGGAGATGGTGAAGGGCGTCCGCGCGGCGACCGGCGCGGGCCGGGTCTCGTGGCCCCCGCCGTGCGGCAGCACCGCGATCGTCCCGATCACCCCGACGGCGATCGCTCCGGCGGCGCCGGCGCCGGCGCCGACCTTGACACCGGTCCTGCCGAGCAGCCTTCCGCCCACCGCACGACCGGCGGATCCGCCCGCCCCGGTGGTGGCGCCCGCCCCGGTACCCGCCGAGCCGCCCGCGCCGGCACCGCTGCCCGCGCCCGAGGCGCCGGCTCCCGCTCCGCCGGCGCCACCCGGAGCGGTCCCGAGCAGCACGGACAAAGGCAGCAACGCGGCCAGTCCCGCGACGGCTTCGGCGAGGCGCTTCCAGCCGTTGCGCTCCCAGTCCGGTCCGTAGGCCGCCCTCGCGGCCTCCTCGAGCTCGGCCACGAAGGCCGACGCTCCCGGTGGCCGGTCGGCCGGGTCCTTGGCCATCCCGCGGGCGACGAGCGGCCGTACCGGCTCGGGCAACTCGTCCAGCGGAACCGGCGCGGTCAGGTGCGCGATCCGAAGAGCCGCCTGGTCTCCGTCGTACGGTCGGTGGCCGGTGAGGCACTCGAAGAAGACACAGGTCGCGGCGTAGACGTCGGTCGCGGGGCCGGCCGGTTCGCCGGCCCACTGCTCCGGCGCCATGTACGACGGCGTACCAGCGGGCGCACTCGATCGCCCGGATCGCACGGCGATGCCGAAGTCGGCGACCTTGCTCTGGCCGTCCTGCCGGACGAGGACGTTCGCCGGTTTGTAGTCGCGGTGGATCACTGAGGCGGCGTGTGCCGTGGCGAGCCCCAGCAGGGATCCCCTCAGTACGGCGAGGGCGGCCTCGGGTCCTGCCGGGCCGTGTTCGTCGAGCACCGCGCGGAGGGAGGCGCCGTCGACGGCCTCCATGACGATGGCCGCGTGGTCGCCTTCCTCGACGTATCCGTACAGCCGCGTGATGTACGGGCTGTCCAGCATGGCCAGCACGCGGGCCTCGTCCCGGAACGCGGTCAGGAAGGCGTCTCCGCCGAGTCGGTCGGTGAACAGGTATTTGATCGCGACGAGGCTGCCGGACGCGCCGTCGCGTGCGAGCACGACGCGCCCGAAACCGCCGGAACCCAGCTCGCGCAGCTCCGTGTAACCGGGGAGTGTCCACTGGCTCACTGTGTGCTCCTCGATGCCGTCGAGGGCACATCATGTGACCCCGGCGCCGGGGGCGCAAGATCGTGGGCGGGACGCCTCGTTGAATGCTCCGGCCAGGATCGAGACGTCCCGCCCATGATTCGACGCCCGACCCTGGTTTTCGGTTGCCACGGGATCGGTTGCTTCGCGAGGTGATTTCGCGAGCGGGCCGTCCTGGAACTGTTGCTGGAGGTGCCCGAGGGGCGCGGACCTCGGATCTGGAGCGGTGGCGCAAGGGCCCGTCGGTGCCTTCGGGGCGGAACCCGACGCCGCCGGGCAAAGAGTCGGCAGCGAAGACGGATTGACACCCAAAAGTGTGAGTGGTTAAATACTCACATGATGAGCGAACGTCCCCGCCAACTGTCCACCGCCGAGGAGCGCCGCGAGACGGTCCTGCGCACGGCCATCGGCGCCTTCGCCGCCCGGGGCTACTGGGGCACCACCACGACCGAGGTTGCCAAGGCGGCGGGCATCTCGCAGGCGTATGTCTACCGCCTCTTCCCGAGCAAGGAACTGCTGTTCACGGCGGTGGTCGGGTACTGCTTCGTGCAGGTGCGGGCCGCCCTGGAGCGGGCCGCGGCCGAGGCCGAGGGCAGTTCCTCCGAGGTGGTCCTGAAAGCCATGGGCGACGCGTACGCCCGATTGATCAGCGACAACGATCTGATGCTGATCCAGTTGCATGCGCAGGCGGCGGCGGTGTCCGAGCCGGCGGTGCGTGATGCCGTGCGGCAGGGCTACGCCCGGTTGGTGGAGTACGTGCGCGGCGCCTCCGGTGGCACCGAGCAGCAGGTGCAGGAGTTCTTCGCGCTGGGCATGCTGTGCCACCTCATCGTCTCGATGGGCGCCGACGAGGTCGACGCCCCTTGGATCCGGACGCTGTCGGCAGGCATCAGGCACTACTGAGGCCCGCGCGAAGCGACCGGGCCGTCGGCGGGGCGCGCAGCCCCGCCTTCTTCAGCCATCTGTTGTGAGTGATTAACCACACAAGGAGTGTTGCTGTGCGCACCACCGGAATCATCCGCAGCCCTGCGGCCGCTCTCGCGGCGCTGGCCGGGGCGCAGTTCACCGTCATGCTGGCCACCTCGATCGTGAACGTGGCCCTGCCGCAGATCCGGTCGGGCGTCGGGCTGTCGGACGGCGGCACCACCTGGGTGGTCAACGCCTACGGGCTGGCCTTCGGGGCCTTGCTGCTGGCCGGGGGCCGGGCGGCGGACCTGCTGGGCCGCAGGCGTGTCCTGCTCGCGGGCCTCGCGCTGTTCGCGGCGTCGTCCCTGGCCGCCGGGCTCGCGGGTTCGTCCCCGGTGCTCATCGCCGCGCGGGCGGCGCAGGGCCTGGGAGCGGCGGCGATCGCCCCCGCCGCGCTGGCGCTGGTGATGGACCTGTTCCCGCCAGGGCCCGGCCGGGGCAAGGCGCTGGGGATCTGGGGCGCGGTGTCGGGAGCGGGAGGCGCGGCCGGGGTCCTCCTCGGCGGGGTGCTCACCCAGGCCTGGGGATGGCCGTGGATCTTCTACGCGGTCGCGATCGGCGCCGTCCTCGTCCTGGCCGCCGCGGCCGCGAGCGTCCCCACGACGCAGGCCCAGGACAGCGGTCGCTTCGACATCCTCGGCACCGCCACCGTCACCTTGGCCCTGACCGTGCTGGTGTGGAGCCTGACCACGGCCCGCCGTGCGGGCTGGACGGATCCCGCCGTCCTGGGGGGCTTCACCGCCGCGGGCGCACTGCTGACCGCGTTCGTCCTGATCGAGCGCCACCACCCGAGCCCGCTGCTGCCGCCCCGCCTGTTCCGGACCGGGCGGGTCGCCGCCGGCAACCTTCTGATGGCGCTGCTGGGATCGGTGTGGATCGCCCTGTTCTTCTTCCTGCCGCTCTACCAGCAGCAGGTCCTCGGCTCCAGCCCGCTGGTCGCGGGGCTCGGTCAACTCCCGCTCGCCTTCGCCAACATGCTCGGCTCCGCCCTCGCCCCGCGCCTGTCCCGCCGTATCGGTGCCACCGCCACCGTCACCGGTGCGCTGCTGACCGAGGCCGCCGGACTGCTGTGGCTGTCGCGGATCAGCGCCCACGGCAGCTACACGGTCGACATCTTCGGACCCAGCGTCCTGATCGGCGTCGGTCTGAGCGTCGCCTTCGTCCAGCTGACCGCCCTGTCCGTCGAAGGCGTCCCCGCACGGGACGCGGGACTGGCCGGCGGCCTGGTCAACACCACCCGCCAGGTCGGCGGTGCGATCGGCCTGGCCATCCTGGCTACCCTCGCCGGCACCGCCACCACCCACGCGGCCACCCACCAGCCGCGCCTGGAGGCGCTGACCGCGGGTTACCGCACCGCCTTTGGAATCAGCTCCGCAGTCCTGGCCTCCACCGCCGCCCTCGCGCTCCTGCTGTCCCGCCGGCGCACCACCGTCGCGCCGCCGACCGGCCGATTCGTCGCGCAGCCCGCGGCACGCCACCACTGACCACCCGAACCGCTTCGACACACACCACACCCGACGCCACGTCACCCGAGAGGAACCACCGGAATGTTCACCATTGACGAGACCGCCCCCGTCATCGTCCGCCTGACCGCCGTGATCGACGCCCCGCTGGAGCGCGTCTGGGCCCTGCACACCGACATCGACGCCTGGGCCGACTGGAACACCGATGTCGACCAGGCCGAGCTCGACGGCCCGCTGCTGCCCGGGAACTCCTTTTACTGGAAGACCCACGGCCTGGACATCACCTCCACGATCCGCGAGATCGTCCCCGGCGAGCGCCTGGTCTGGGGCGGCCCGGCCAACGGCATCGACGGCGTCCACGTGTGGACCTTCGAGCAGACCGGCAGCCAGGTGACCGTCCGCACCGAGGAGTCCTGGAGCGGCACCCCCGTCGACGCCGCCCCCGAGCAGCTGGGCCAGGCCCTGGAGCAGTCCCTGACCGCCTGGCTCGCCTGCCTGAAGTCCCGCGCCGAGCAGGCCGACTGACCCCCTACGCCGCAAGACACCGACGACCGACACACCGGAGAGGTTCCTGCCATGACCAGCAAGCCCTACCTGACCGGCCACTACACGCCCGCAGTCGACGAGATCACCGCCACCGAACTGACCGTCGAGGGCACCCTCCCGCCCGAGTTGACCGGCCGCCTGATCCGCAACAGCCACAACCCCAAGCCCGGCGTCACCCCCACCCACTGGTTCAAGGGCAGCGGCATGGTCCACGGCATCCGCCTGCGCGCCGGCCGTGCCGAGTGGTACCGCAACCGCTGGGTGCACACCCCGGCCCTGGACGGCGCCCCCTACATGACCGACCACGGCCCGGATCTGACCGCCAGCACCGCAGGCACCCACGTCATCGAGCACGCCGGCCGCCTGCTGGCCCTGTGCGAGGCGAACTTCCCCTTCGAGCTGACCCCCGAGCTGGACACCGTCGGCGCCTTCGACTTCGACGGCAAGCTGCGCAGCGCCATGACCGCCCACCCGAAGACCGACCCGGTCACCGGGGAACTACACTTCTTCGGCTCCTCCCCGTTCCCGCCCTACCTGATGTATTACGTGGCCGACGCCACGGGGCAGATCACGCACAGCGCCGAGATCCCCGGCGCCAGCGCCTCCCTCAAGCACGACTTCGCGATCACCCGCCACCACGTGGTCTTCATCGAGGGCACCGTCACCTTCGACCCCAACGAGCACTCCGGCATCCCGTACGGCTGGAACGACGCCCAGCCCGCCCGGATCGGCGTCATGCCCCGCGGCCCGCAGGGCACCGACCAGATCCGCTGGTTCTCCATCGAACCGGGCAACATGCTGCACGCCGCCAATGCCTACGAGGACGCCCAGGGCCGCATCGTGCTGGAGGGCCCCACCGTTGACAAGGAGGGCTTCCAGCTGTCCTGGAACTGGTGGGTCGGCGCCCCGGGCCGCGGCACCGAACCCAACACCCGCTCCTACACCCGCCGCTGGGTCATCGACCTGACCACCGGCAGCGTCGACGAGCAGATCATCGACGACCTCGCCGTCGAGTTCCCGACCCTCAACGAGGACCTCCTCGGCGCCGAGCACCGCTACCAGTACGCGGTCGCCTTCCCCGACCAGGAAGGCTTCGGCGGCTACGGCGTCGTCAAGTACGACCGCACCACCGGAGCCCGCCGCATCCACCAGGTCGGCGACGCCCGCCTGCCCAGCGAAGCCGTCTTCGTCCCCGCCGCCGGCGCCACCCGCGAGGACGACGGCTACCTGCTCACCGTCATCTCCGACCTCAAGCAGGACGTCTCACAGCTCCTGGTCTTGGACGCCTCCGGCCTCGACAGGATCGCCACCGTCCACCTCCCGCGCCGCGTCACCGGCGGCATCCACGGCTCCTGGATCCCCGACACCGACGACCCCCGCGCCTGACCCGCTCCCTTCCCTGGCCGTCCTACGGCCCCGGGAAACAACACACCACCATTCCAGTGATGAAAGGCCCGATACCCGTGCGCATCCTCACCGCGGCGAAGTTCGCCGCCGCCACCACCAGCGCTCTCCTCCTCGCCACCGGTACCGCCTACGCCTTCAGCGATGACAAGCCCACCACCTGCGCCACCCCGGCCCGCGCCGCGGCTCACACCCGCGACGTGCAGATCGACCACGACGCCCCCGTCATCACCCGGGAGAACATCCTCATCGATGCCCCCCTGCACACCATCTGGAAGATCCAGACCGATGTCGAGAACTGGCCCACCTGGCAGCCCAAAGTCGACGTCGTCGTCAAGGACACCCCCGGACGCCTGCGCCCCGGCTCCATCTTTCACTGGACCACCGAGGGACTGAGCATCACCTCCACCGTCAAGCAGGTCGACTACGGCAAGCGCCTGGCCTGGGGCGGCCCCGCCCAGGGCATCACCGCCATCCACGTGTGGACCTTCACCCCGACCTCCGACGGCGTCCTCGTCCACACCGAGGAGTCCTGGACCGGCGACCCCGTCACCGCCAACCAGGCCGCCCTGCAAGCCGCCCTGGACAACTCCCTCCACAACTGGGTCAACAACCTCAAGCACGAGGCCGAAAGCCAGGCCGGCAAGTAGTCCGTCCGCGCCTCCGGAGCACCAGATGCTCCGGAGGCGCCCTCCCCGAGGCGTGACCGCAGTCGCGGGCCCAGGCCGATAGGCAGCAACGAGAAGCTGGTCATCGGCCGAGGTCAGCGGCTTCCTTGCGCATGGCGGCTGGGTGCGCTCAGAACTGACGAACATGAGGCTCGCCGAGGTGACGGCGCGGTCGCTCGCCACGAACAACTGCGGTCGGATCTCGCGACCAGAACCATGCGTTCTGAGAGACGGTTCAACGACGTCCGTGACCCGGATGAACGCTCTACTTTGCGGCTGGCGACACGGACCTCGCCCCCTCGCCTCGCCGCCCACACCCGCGCGCGAACCCTGGTGGCGTGACTGGTCCTCATCGAACGCCGCAGCCCCGCGGTGCCGTAGAAAACCCATCGCTCCTCGAGGCGATGCTCACCAGCCGCCCGCCTCGGAATGAGAAGTCACGCCAACGTCAGCCCCGGACGCTCGCCTAACGCGACTTTTCGTCCTGATGCTGGTCGATCCCCGGGCCAAGTAGAATGGGGGATGCCGCGTGGATCCCGCGGCGAATCCCACACCACGAAGCGAGACCCGCACGTATGCCCATCGCCACCCGGGACGATCTCCGTAACGTCGCCATCGTCGCCCATGTCGACCACGGCAAGACAACGCTCGTCGACGCCATGCTCTGGCAGTCCGGCGCGTTCCGTGAGAACCAGGACGTCGACGAGCGGGTCATGGACTCCAACGACCTCGAACGCGAGAAGGGCATCACCATTCTCGCGAAGAACACCGCCGTCCGGCACGGCGGCATGACGATCAACATTATCGACACGCCCGGGCACGCCGACTTCGGTGGCGAGGTCGAGCGAGGCCTGTCGATGGTCGACGGCGTGGTCCTGCTCGTCGACGCCTCCGAGGGGCCGCTGCCGCAGACCCGCTTCGTGCTGCGCAAGGCCCTGGCCGCCAAGCTGCCGGTCATCCTCGTCGTCAACAAGGTCGACCGGCCGGACGCGCGGATCGCCGAGGTGGTCGACGAGACCTACGAGCTGTTCATGGACCTCGACGCCTCCGAGGACCAGATCGACTTCCCGATCGTGTACGCCTCGGCCAAGGCCGGCCGGGCGAGCCTGACCAAGCCGGAGGACGGCGGCCTGCCGGACTCCGAGGACCTCGAACCGCTCTTCCAGGTGATCCGGGAGACGATTCCGGCGCCGGCCTACGACCCGGACACGCCGCTGCGGGCGCACGTCACGAACCTCGACGCCAGCTCCTACCTCGGCCGTATCGCCCTGTGCCGCGTGCACGCCGGACAGATCAAGAAGGGCCAGCAGGTCGCCTGGTGCAAGCATGACGGCACCATCGAGCGCGTCAAGATCACCGAGCTGATGATGACGGAGGCGCTGGAGCGCAAGCCGGCCGAGCAGGCGGGCCCGGGCGACATCATCGCCATCGCCGGCATCCCGGACATCATGATCGGCGACACGCTCGCCGACCCGGAGGACCCGCGGCCGCTGCCGTTCATCACCGTCGACGAGCCGGCCATCTCGATGACCCTCGGCGTCAACACCGGGCCGCTGGCGGGCCGGGAGAAGGGCACCAAGGTCACCGCGCGGCTGGTCAAGGACCGGCTGGACCGTGAGCTCGTCGGCAACGTCTCCATCAGGGTGCTCCCGACCGACCGTCCGGACTCCTGGGAGGTCCAGGGGCGCGGCGAACTGGCGCTCGCCATCCTGGTCGAGACCATGCGCCGGGAGGGGTACGAGCTGACGATCGGCAAGCCCCGCGTCGTGACGAGGGAGATCGACGGGAAGCTGCATGAGCCCGTCGAGCACCTGACCGTCGACGCCCCGGAGGAGTATCTCGGAGCGATCACCCAGCTGCTCGCCGTCCGTAAGGGCCGCATGGAGCAGATGACGAACCACGGCACCGGCTGGATCCGGATGGAGTTCATCGTGCCGGCCCGCGGCCTGATCGGGTTCCGCACCGAGTTCCTCACCGAGACACGCGGAACGGGCATCGCGCACCAGGTCTTCGAGGGCTACGAGCCGTGGTTCGGCGAGCTGCGCACCCGGCCGACCGGTTCGCTCGTGTCCGACCGCGCCGGCGCCGCCACCGCGTACGCCATGTTCAACCTGCAGGAACGCGGCTCGCTCTTCGTCGAGCCCGGCACCGAGGTGTACGAAGGCATGATCGTCGGGGAGAACTCCCGCGCCGACGACATGGACGTCAACATCACCAAGGAGAAGCAGAAGACGAACATCCGGTCCTCGACGGCGGAGACGTTCGAGCGGCTCACGCCGCCGCGCGTGCTGAGCCTGGAGGCCGCGCTGGAGTTCGTCGCCGACGACGAGTGCGTCGAGCTGACGCCGAACGCGATCCGGCTGCGCAAGGTCATCCTCGACTCGAAGGAGCGGGAGCGCGCCCGGGCCCGCGCCAAGCGCGGCCAGGCCTGAGACCGGGGCCGCACCGGGTGCGGCCTTGGCCGACCTCCCGGTCCGGGTCATCAGTACCGGGCCCGACGACGTACGGCGGGGTACCGAGCAGCCGCCCGGTGCCCCGCTTCACCCGCCGAGCTCGCGGCGGCGTTCGTTCTGCTGCCGGCCCGACCGCTGCCGTTCCGTCACCGGCAGTCGCTGCGTGCCCGGCTCGACCCGCCACCGTACGTCCGCGTGGACGCCCGCCTCGGCCAGGCGCTCTCTGGCGGCGTCGAAAGAGGCGCACCACTGCTCCTCGCGTTCGACGTCGAGACGGCGCTGCTCGTCGCTCTCCGCCGGTTCGGTCCGCAGCAGGGCCATGCGCACCTGCCGCGTCCCGTCGACGCGCACCTTGACCGCGTGCTGCGGCCAGTCGCCTCGCGTCAGCACCGCCTCTCCGTCCTGGGCGGTCAACGTCTCGAAACCCTCGCCGACCTCGTAGCCCAGCTCCCCGAACGCCGCGCGGAGGACCTCGGCCACGTATCGCTGCTCGGCCTGCCGCTGCGCCTCCTCGACGAGACGCGCCGCTTCGGCGCGCAACCCCTGGTCGAAGGGGCGGGCGCCGTCGGCCACCTCGCCGAGCCGCGGCCGTACGGAATCCGCGGCGGGGTGGCCCTCCAGCTCCCGCAGGAACCGCAGGGCGGCGGCCCGGCCGTCGCGGCGCTCTCGGGCGCGTTCGTTGGCGTCCTGGATACGGATCCGGACCTCCGTGAGCCGCCCTTCCGCCTCCGACGCCGTCGGTGCGTGCGCGGCCTGTTCGGCGGCCTCCGTGACCGCCCGCCGGTCCGCGTCGGCGGCGTCCGGCGCCAACCGCCTGAGCAGGCGGGTCAGCTCGTCCGGGGAGGCCGTGGGGCGCGGAGCGGCGGCCGACCGGCCGTTCTCCGGCGTCGCCCGGAGTGACCGCGCGGCGGCCTCGAAGATGCGCCCGGTGGCCGCTTCGGCGATCGTCGCCGCCAGCGATTCCTCCGCGACGGCCAGCCGCGCGTCGGCCTCGGTGATCCAGGCGGCGAGCTCCTCGGCGGACCGGCCGGCGACCTCGATGGGGACCGGCAACTCGACGGCGACGCCGTGGTCGCGAGCCGACTGGGCCAGCGCGGCGATCCGAGCGGTGCGGTTCAGCACCTCACCGACGGTCTCCTCCAACTGCTGCGCCTCGCGGAGGCGTTCGGCCTGCGCCTCGGCGCGGCCCTCGGCGAGCGCGGCGAGCGCGCCGGTACCGGTCGCGGCCAGCCCGGCCGCGCCTCCCATGACACGCACGAGCCCGAGCGACGCGATGACCGCCGCGTCCAGGGCGATGTCCGCCTCCACACCGCTGCTCACAGTCGTCCTCCCACGGTCTGCTGTCGTGCCTGCTCGTGTCCTTGTCGCCACCGTTGCATGCGCACTCCCGTCACCACGAGGTGCGCGAGCGGCACCATGACCAGTGCCGCCAGCCAGAGCAGCCACGAAACGGCGATCAAGGCGGGGATCAGGATCAGGATCATGAGGAGCGGTAGGACACAGATGAGGATCACGACTCCGCAGCCCCGATTGCTCGTGCGCCGGTTCCTTCGCGACACGGCCTGCGAAGCGCCGGACAACGCCCGGCTCGTTGAACCGAAGACCTTCGCCAGGGGCGCCCATGGCCCGGAGTTCAGGTAGTCGGCGCCGAGCCTGGAAGCGAGGAAGACCTCGGCCCCGGTGTCGATCAGCCAGGCGAAGACGCCGATCAGGAGGAACGGCACGGTGAACCCGGAGGTGTCGACCGCCTGACTACCACGCTCCGAAGACGCCAGCCGCACGATGCCCAGGATCACCTGGCTCCCGCCGATCCACAGGACCGCCAGCGGGAGCGTCCACAGCACGGCGCGGATCATCGCCGACCGGCGGCCGGTCAGCCGGTGCCGCTCGCGCTGCTCCCAGCGTCTGTGGCCTTCGGCGGATCGTTGTTCGGTCTCGAACCGGTGGCGAGCGGCGGCCTCGACCTCCAACGCGGCGTCCGGCGCCGTCCGGACCATCGCGAGCAGCCGGAGGGGATCGTCTCCCGCCTGGTCGGACAGCCAGGAGAACCAGGGCACGGATTCCCGCACCGGGTCCCGGGCCCGGCCGGCCGCTCCCGCCAGCGATTCCCGCGCCTCTTCCGGGCGTCCGGCCAGCGCGAGCAGCGTGGCCAGCACCGCGGGGGGCTCGTCCAGGCCGACCGCGCCGGCGTCGGGAAGGCGGTTCGCCGATCGGGGCAGTTGGGACCGCAGCCACTCCGCCTGCCGGTTCCACGCCGTCACCAGGCCCCGCCAGCGGTGGTCGACGGCGACGAGGTCCTCCGTCCCGGAGAAACCCGCCAGAACGGGTAGCAACCGGTGCTCCCAGAGGGCACGGACCGCACGCGACGCGGTGCGGTGCTCCGGATGCCTCTCGTCATCGACGATGGCGGCGAGGACGGGCAGGTCCTCGGGGAGCATCCGGAGCCCGAGGAAGTGGGGCTCGAGGGTGGGATCCGACCAGCGCATGAGGTGCAGCAGCTTGACGTCGGGCGGAGCGTCCCCGGTGAGGTGCTCGTCGATGAGGCGGATGCGGCCTTCCGGGTCGTCGTCGAAGCCGTTCAGCCAGCCGCGCAGCGCCTGCCATGCCTCGCTCGGCCCCACCGGGGTGTACATGGTCCCGAAGAAGTAGCGGGCCGCGGACTCCCAGTCGGCCACCGCCGCGCGCGCGAACTCGGCGCGGTCGTCGTACGTCCGGCCGCCGAAGGCGATGGCGCCCGCTGCGGCGCCGGCGGTGAGCGGCGACGCGTTGGGCGGGGCCGGCGCGGCGACCGCGGGGTTCTCGCCGTCGAGCCACCGCCCGACCTCCGCACCCCCCCATCGCCGACGCGGGTCGCGGGTCAACAGGCCCTGACACACCAGCCGCATCCGTGGGTCGGCGATGTCGTCACAGTCGATCGTGCGGGTCGCGAGGTGGTCGACCACCGCGGTCTCGCTCATGCCCGCGAACGGGGTCCGGCCGGTCAGCAGCTCCCGCACGATGATGCCGAGCGACCACCAGTCACGCGCCGGAGAGACCTGCCCGGACAGCGACTCCGGCGCGGCGTACGCGAGAGTGCGCGACGAGGAGGCGAACACGACGCTCTGCTCGATCACTCGGCTCAGGCCGAAGTCGGTGATGGCGAGGCGGAGCGGGGCGGTGCTCCGGACCAGGATGTTCTCCGGCTTCAGGTCGCGGTGCACGATCCCGGCCGCGTGGAGCCGTTCCAGACCGGCCGCGAGCTGGGCCACCACCTCGGCGACCAGGGCCGGCGGCAACGGGGACCCCACGATCCGCAGGTTGCCCGCGGGGACGTACTCCATGACCTCGTAGTCGCGGCCCTCCGCATGCCCCGTCTCGAGGATGCGTACGACATGAGGGGAGTCCAGCGTCGGCAGCTTCTGCCAGACCGAGCGGTCGGCCGTGAAGCCCCGTCGGAAGATCTTGACGACGAGTTCCGCTCCGGTGCCGTCCTGGACGTGCAACAGGTCGGACTCGGCGCCCTGTGCGGGGAGTTCCCCCAGCACCGTGAACCGGTCGGCGAGATCGGCGGGGAGGCGGACGAGGGAGGGTGCGGGCACTCCGCCGTCGCGGCGGGTGACACCCGGTGCGTCACGCTGGGAGGGGACCGTGTCCCGGCGGGTCTCGTACTCCTCGCGCCGCGTCTCGGACGGCCCTTCGATGTCCGCCACTACCCGTCCTTCGCCCCATCAGTAGGTGCCTTCGAGAGCCTAACGCCCCCACCCCGGCCGACCACAGCGCTCAGCGCAGATCTCCCCGCTCACGGATCGCCTTCAGATGCTCCGTGATCTTGAACTGATTGATCACGAACTCCATGGAGACCCGAACGATGAGGACGTAGAAGATCCAGGTCAGTGGCGCCGCAAAGATCACCATGATGCCCAGGATCGTGTTCCATTTGAGGATCGAGTACCCGTACCACAGGATGACCAGGGCGAACAGACTGATCAACGTCAGGAAGACCAAGTAGATGAATCGGGCCAGCTTGACCGTGACCATGTGGTCGAAGTTGGCGTCGAGCAGTGCGCCGAAGAAGCCCTTGCCGGTGGGGCGGGGGGTATAGGGGGGTGAGCTCTGGGGGCCGGGTTGAGGAGGGCCGTAGCCCGGCGGGGGGCCCTGCCAGGGGCCGGTCGGAGGCGGTGGCTGGTCCGGTGGCGGGGGAGCGTATCCGCCGTACGGCGGCTGTCCACCTGGATAAGCCTGAGGGTCGCCCTGATAAGCCGGAGAATACGGCTGAGGATCGCCCTGGTAAGGCTGAGGATCGCCCTGGTAAGGCTGAGGATCGCCCTGGTAAGGCTGAGGATCGCCCTGGTACGGCTGAGGGTCGCCCTGCCGCGGGGGTGGGGGGCGGTGCCCGGGATCGTCAGGGGCGTTGGACATCTCTGTCTCCTCGGCTTCCACGCGTCAAAGGCTAGAGCGCCGCGGGTCTCAGTTCACATGACCAGGCCGTGCTGATCCCGTTTGCCCGCTTAATCCGATCATCCCGGCCGCCGACCCTCCCTCCGCCGCCCGGAAAGACGCTGCCACGCGCGGGCCCCGAACACGGCTGCGCCCCGGCCGACGGCCGGGGCGCAGCGCGGACGGGAGGTGTCAGGCCTTCGGGGTCTCCTTGCCCCGCTTGACCACACCGATCTTGGAGCCGAGCCAGACCAGCGGGTCGTAGCGGCGGCCGACCACGCGCTCCTTCATCGGGATCAGCGCGTTGTCGGTGATCTTGATGTGCTCGGGGCAGACCTCGGTGCAGCACTTGGTGATGTTGCAGTAGCCGAGCCCGAAGTCGTCCTGGGCGATCTGCCGGCGGTCGTGGACGTCGGCCGGGTGCATCTCCAGCTCCGCCACCCGCATGAGGAAGCGAGGGCCGGAGAAGTGCTCCTTGTTCTCCTCGTGGTCACGGATGACGTGGCAGGTGTTGTTGCACAGGAAGCACTCGATGCACTTGCGGAACTCCTGCGAGCGCTCGACGTCGACCTGCTGCATCCGGAACTCGCCGGGCTTGACGTCGCCGCCGTCGAAGGCCGGGATCTCGCGGGCCTTCTCGTAGTTGTAGGAGACGTCGGTGACCAGGTCGCGGATGACGGGGAACGTCCGCATCGGCGTGACCGTGACGGTCTCGTCCTCGGTGAACGTCGACATCCGCGTCATGCACATCAGCCGCGGCCTGCCGTTGATCTCCGCGGAACAGGAGCCGCACTTGCCGGCCTTGCAGTTCCACCGGACGGCCAGGTCGGGCGCCTCGGTGGCCTGCAGCCGGTGGATGACGTCGAGGACGACCTCGCCCTCGTTGACCTCGACGGTGTAGTCCTTGAGCTCGCCCTCGCCCGCGTCGCCGCGCCAGACCCGGAACTTCGCCTTGTAGCCCATCTCAGTTCTTCTCCTCAGCGGGGAGCTCGCCCTCGGTCAGGTACTTCTTCAGCTCGTCGAGTTCGAAGAGCGAGAGGAGGTCATCGCGCATCGGCTCCATCTCCTGGCGCTTCAGCTCGACGACGCCGTCGCGGAGCGAGCACACCAGGTTGACCTTGCGCCAGTCGGCGGACATCTTCGGGTAGTCGTCGCGGGTGTGGCCGCCGCGGCTCTCCTGGCGTTCGAGGGCGGCGCGCGCGACGCACTCCGAGACGATCATCATGTTGCGCAGGTCGAGCGCGAGGTGCCAGCCGGGGTGGTAGGCGGGCCCCTGCCCCTCCGTGACCGTCGCGCCCGCCGAGGGCGCGACCGCGACGTTCTTGACGCGGTCGCGGAGCTTGCCGAGCGCCTCGATCGCCTGCTCCAGCTCGTCCTCGCGGCGGATGATGCCGACGAGGTCGTTCATCGTCTGCTGGAGCTCCTGGTGGACCGCGTAGGGGTTCTCACCGGCCTCCCGCTCGTACGGCTCGAGGGCCTCGGCCACCGCGGCCTCGACCTCGGCGTCCGGGACGGAGACGGTGGTCGCGGAGGCGTACTCGGCGGCGCCCAGCCCGGCCCGGCGGCCGAAGACCAGCAGGTCGGACAGAGAGTTGCCGCCGAGGCGGTTCGACCCGTGCATGCCGCCGGACACCTCGCCGGCCGCGAACAGGCCGGGCACCAGCGCCGCCCCGGTGTCGGGGTCGACCTCGACGCCGCCCATGACGTAGTGGCAGGTCGGGCCGACCTCCATCGGCTCGGCCGTGATGTCGACGTCGGCCAGCTCCTTGAACTGGTGGTGCATCGACGGCAGCCGCTTGATGATCTGCTCCGGCTTGAGCCGCGAGGCGATGTCGAGGAAGACGCCCCCGTGGGGGGATCCACGGCCGGCCTTCACCTCGGAGTTGATCGCGCGGGCGACCTCGTCACGGGGCAGGAGCTCGGGCGGACGCCGGTTGTTGTCCGGGTCGTCGTACCAGCCGTCGGCCTCTTCCTCGGACGTGGCGTACTTGTCCTTGAAGACGTCCGGGATGTAGTCGAACATGAAGCGCTTGCCGTCGGAGTTCTTCAGCACGCCGCCGTCGCCGCGTACGGACTCGGTGACGAGGATGCCCTTGACCGACGGCGGCCAGACCATGCCGGTCGGGTGGAACTGCACGAACTCCATGTTGATCAGCGACGCGCCGGCGAGCAGCGCGAGCGCGTGGCCGTCCCCGGTGTACTCCCAGGAGTTGGAGGTCACCTTGAAAGACTTGCCGATGCCGCCGGTGGCCAGCACGATGGCGGGCGCCTCGAAGACGACGAACTTCCCGGTCTCCCGGATGTAGCCGAAGGCGCCGCAGATCCGGCCCTGCTCGTCCTTGAGGAGCCGGGTGATCGTCGTCTCGGCGAAGACCCTCAGCCGGGCGTCGTAGTCGCCGAACTCGGCGTGGTCCTGCTGCTGGAGGGCGACGATCTTCTGCTGGCAGGTGCGGATCAGCTCCAGGCCGGTGCGGTCGCCGACGTGGGCTAGGCGCGGGTACTCGTGGCCGCCGAAGTTGCGCTGGCTGATCTTGCCGTCCTTGGTGCGGTCGAAGAGCGCGCCCCAGGCCTCCAGCTCCCAGATGCGGTCGGGGGCCTCCTTGGCGTGCAGCTCGGCCATCCGCCAGCTGTTGAGGAACTTCCCGCCGCGCATGGTGTCGCGGAAGTGGACCTGCCAGTTGTCGTTCGGGTTGGCGTTGCCCATGGCGGCCGCCGCGCCGCCCTCGGCCATGACCGTGTGGGCCTTGCCGAACAGCGACTTGGAGATGATCGCGGTCTTCTTGCCCTGCAGCCGCGCCTCGATCGCGGCGCGCAACCCGGCGCCGCCGGCGCCGATGACGACGACGTCGTACTGCAGCCTCTCGATGTCAGTCACTTGTGGTCGTCCTTAGTTGAAGATCCGCAGGTCGGAGAATGAGCCGTGCGCGACGAGCGCGACGTACGCGTCGGTCAGCGCCAGCGTGCCGAGCGTGATCAGCGCGAACTGCCCGTGGCGGGTGTTCAGCTTGCTGATCTGCGTCCACAGCCAGTAGCGGACGGGGTGCTTGGAGAAGCTCTTCAGGCGCCCGCCCATGACGTGCCGGCACGAGTGGCAGGACAGGGTGTAGCCCCACAGCAGGATCACGTTGATCCACAGGATGATGGTGCCGAGCCCGATGCCGAAGCCGCCGTCCTTGCCGTGGAAGGCGTTGATGGCGTCCCACGTGTTGACGATGGAGATGAGCCCCGCGATCACCCAGAAGTAGCGGTGGGCGTTCTGCAGGATGAGCGGGAACCGCGTCTCGCCGGAGTAGCCGCCGGGCGTCTTGCGGACCGGGCTCTTGTCCGGCACGGCGCACGCCGAGGGGGTCAGCCAGAACGACCGGTAGTACGCCTTGCGGTAGTAATAGCAGGTCAGCCGGAACCCGAGCAGGAACGGCAGCGAGATGAGGGCGTACGGGATGAAGAACGGCAGGTGGTCGGGTACGAACCTGCCGAAGTCCGCAGCCTCGGCCGGGCACGCCTTGCTGACGCACGGCGAGTAGAACGGCGTCAGGTAGTGATATTTCTCGACCCAGAAACTGCTGCCCATCATCGAGCGCACGGTCGCGTAGATCACCCAGGCCGTGAACACGATGAACGTGGTCAGCGGGTAGTTCCACCAGCGGTCCGTACGTAGGGTGCGCGCCGGGATCCGGGCCCGATCCTTGGCCGGCGCGTCCACCGTCGTCTGCGTCATCCGGAGTCTCCATCGAAGGCACATCGCCTGGGAGGGCCGCCTATACTCCAGCCTCTCCTCTGCGGGGCGCTCCACGTTATTAGGGAGTTGTCACGAGCAAGATACGAGGCGCGGTCACCGAATGTGAAACTGCCCACTTACTGGCGAGTAACCACGCTAATTATGTGCCTAATGTGGAAGAAATCCACATTTGCTAACTATGCTACCTAATGAGCGCTTGGTCCGCCAGTGTCCGATTGCATTCTTCTGAGACGGCCTAAGATGCGACTCCTGGGACAGGGTGGACAGGAGTGTAAAGATGGGACAGCGGTCACGGTCGAGCTTCGGCCCGGGGGCGTACGTCGTGCGGTACGCCTGGTGGAGCCCGCTCGTTCCCGCCGTCGTCGGCGCGGTGCTCGTCGCCGGTTTCGTCATCGGAGAGCTGCGCCGCCCGGCGAACGCGCGCTGGCGGCCCGCCGCGCATCCGGGGATCGACGACTGGGTGAACTTCGCGGCCCGCTGCCTGATGCCCCTCATCGCTCTCGGGCTGTTCGTCCTCGCGGTCGTCTACCTGCGCCGTGTCGTACGGGGGCGGGTGGCGTTCGCGGTCGCGCGCAAGGGCGTCTACTGGTGTCCCTCCGGGGACGGCGCCAAGGGGCAGTGGTTCTCCTGGGACGACGTCGCGGCGATCGAGTTCCACGCGGCCGAGGGCGGCTCGACCGGCCACGGCGCCGTGGCGCTGCGCGGGTACGCCCCGCCGGAGGAGGAAGAGCGGCCGCGCCTGGTCTCCACGCGCCTCGGCGGCTGGCGGATCGGCCGGCGCCGCCTGGTCAGAGCGCTGCGCGAGTTCGCCCCGCACGTCGAACTGATCCGCTGAGGTGACGTTCCGGTTCAGTCGAGCCGCGTGACGCCCGGCGGCAGCGCGGCGTCGGCCTCCGCGTCGCGGAGGAACCCGAGCAGGGTCTCGCGGAACGCCCGCGCGGCGTGCGTCGGGTCGACGTCCTTACGGTGGGCCAGCGCGATCGTGCGCTGCAGCCCGGGACGCGCCAGGGGAGTGGCCACCAGCCCGGGACGCCCGGCGAGCACCATCGACGGCACGACGGCCGACCCCATCCCGGCCTCGACGAACCGCAGCACGGCGTCCATCTCGCCGCCCTCGACCGCGAACCGCGGCTCGAACCCCGCCTGCCGGCACGCCGCCTGGGTCGCCTCCCGCAGGTCGTACCCCCGGCGGAACATCACCAGGGGCCGCGACCGCAGGTCCTCGATCCGCAGCGAGGACCGCTCCGGCGCGTCGGTGTGCGGGGAGACGACGACGAGGTCCTCCCGCAGGATCGGCGTCGTCTCCAGGGCGGGGTCCGTGCTCTGCAGCGGCAGGATGATCAGGGCCAGGTCGAGCTGGCCGCGGGCCAGGTCGCGGACCAGGTCCCGGGAGCCGCCCTCCTCGACGCGCAGCTCGATGCCCGGATAGCGGGTGCGGAAGCGCATCAGCGCGTCGGCGAGCAGCCCGGCGAACAGCGACGGGGTCGCGCCGAGCCGTACACGCCCGCGCCGCAGGCCGGTCAGATCCTGGATCTCCCGCCGGGCGGTCTCGACGTCCGCGAGGATCCGCCGCGCGAGGGGCAGCAGCGCCTCGCCGGCCGGCGTCAGCGTGATGTTGCCCCGGGCCCGGCTGAACAGCGGGGCGCCCAGCTCCGCCTCCAGCGTCCGGATCTGCTTGGACAGGGACGGCTGGGCGACCCGGAGCTTCTCCGCCGCCTGTGTGAAGTGCCTCACCTCTGCCACCGCGACGAAGTACGAAAGCTGCTGCAACTGCACCTCTATAGCCTACGGCTATGGAAACGAGCGTCATCATGTCTTGGACGCCACCATGGAAACGGACATAACTTCCGCGATGTGTCGTCCGTGTCTCGATCCACGCCGGTGGCCACCCGCCCTCGCCCCAAGACGCCCTCGCCGGCGACCGGTCCGCTGAAGCGGTACCGCTCCTCCGTCGGCAAGAAGGCCGTCATGGCGGTGACCGGCGCCATCCTCGTCCTGTTCCTCATCGCCCACGCGATCGGCAACCTCAAGGTCTTCCTGGGCCGCCAGGACTTCAACCACTACTCGCACTGGCTGCGGTCGGTGGGTGAGCCCGCGATCCCGCACCGCGTCTTCCTGACCGCCCTGGAGGTGGTCCTCACCGTCGCGGTGCTCCTGCACATCTGGGCGGCGGTGTCCCTGGCCCGCCAGGCGCGGCAGGCGCGTCCCGTCCGGTACGCCGCGCGGCCGAAGGCGCACGAGAACCGGTACGCCACGCACGTCATGCGGTACGGCGGAATCGTCATCCTGCTGTTCGTCATCTGGCACCTGCTGGACCTGACGTTCGGCGCCGTCAACCCGAAGGGCGGCGACGCCCAGCCGTACGACAAGGTCATCGCGGACTTCGACCCGTCCCGCTGGTACATCACGCTCTTCTACGTCGTCGCCGTCATCCTCATGGGCCTGCACCTGCGGCACGGCCTGTTCAGCGCGGTCCAGACGCTCGGCTGGGGACGGCAGCGCCGGTACCCCGCCGTCCGGCTGGTCGCCGACGTCGTCGCGGCGCTGCTGGTGATCGGCTTCGTGTCCGTTCCCGTCATGGTCACGATCGGAGTGCTGAACTAGCCATGAGCGAACTGTTCACCGAGGGCGCCCCGATCGAGGACACCAGGGCGCCGGCCGGCCCGATCGAGGAGCGCTGGGACAAGCGGCGCTTCGGCGGCAAGCTGGTCAACCCCGCCAACCGGCGCAAGCTGTCGGTCATCGTCGTCGGCACCGGCCTGGCCGGCGGCTCGGCCGCCGCGACCCTGGGCGAGCTGGGCTACCAGGTCAAGTCGTTCTGCTACCAGGACAGCCCGCGGCGCGCGCACAGCATCGCGGCGCAGGGCGGCATCAACGCGGCGAAGAACTACCGCAACGACGGCGACAGCATCCAGCGCCTGTTCTACGACACGGTCAAGGGCGGCGACTACCGGTCCCGCGAGTCGAACGTCTACCGTCTCGCCCAGGTCAGCGTCGAGATCATCGACCAGTGCGTGGCGCAGGGCGTGCCGTTCGCCCGCGACTACGGCGGCCTGCTCGACACCCGGTCGTTCGGCGGCGTGCAGGTCTCCCGGACGTTCTACGCCCGCGGCCAGACGGGCCAGCAGCTGCTGCTCGGCGCGTACCAGGCCCTCGAGCGGCAGATCGCGGCCGGCACGGTGACGATGTTCGCCCGGCACGAGATGCTCGAGCTGATCGTCGTGGACGGCGTGGCGCGCGGCATCGTGGCCCGCGACATGGTCACCGGCGAGATCGAGACGCACCTCGCCGACGCCGTCGTGCTGGCCTCCGGCGGGTACGGCAACGTCTTCTTCCTGTCGACCAACGCCAAGGGCTGCAACGTCACCGCGACCTGGCGGGCGCACCGCAAGGGCGCGCTGTTCGCCAATCCCTGCTACACGCAGATCCACCCGACCTGCATCCCGCAGAGCGGCGAGCACCAGTCCAAGCTGACCCTGATGTCGGAGTCGCTGCGCAACGACGGCCGGGTCTGGGTGCCGGTCAAGAAGGGCGACACCCGCAGGCCGGCCGACATCCCCGAGGACGAGCGCGACTACTACCTGGAGCGCATCTACCCGTCCTTCGGCAACCTGGTCCCGCGTGACATCGCCTCCCGCGCCGCCAAGAACGTCTGTGACGAGGGCCGCGGCGTCGGCCCCGGCGGCCTGGGCGTCTACCTGGACTTCGCCGACGCGATCGCGCGGCTGGGCCGGGACGCGGTCGCGGCCAAGTACGGCAACCTCTTCGAGATGTACGAGCGCATCACCGGCGAGGACCCGTTCGAGGTGCCGATGCGCATCTACCCGGCGGTGCACTACACGATGGGCGGTCTGTGGGTCGACTACGACCTGCAGTCCACGATCCCGGGCCTGTTCGTGATCGGCGAGGCGAACTTCTCCGACCACGGCGCCAACCGGCTCGGCGCGTCCGCGCTGATGCAGGGCCTGGCCGACGGCTACTTCGTGCTGCCGAACACCATCAGCGACTACCTCGCCAAGGGCCCGCTGCCGAAGATCGGCGAGGACCACGAGGCCGTCGTCGAGGCCCGCGCGGCGGTCGAGGGCCGCATCGAGAAGCTGCTGTCGATCGACGGCGACCGTACGCCGGACTCCTTTCACCGTGAGCTCGGCGCGGTGATGTGGGAGTACTGCGGGATGGAGCGGACCGACGCGGGCCTGCGCAAGGCGCTGGACCGGATCCGCGAGCTGCGCGAGGAGTTCTGGACCCGCGTCAAGGTCCCCGGTGAGAACGAGGAGCTCAACCAGAACCTCGAGAAGGCCGGCCGCATCGCCGACTTCTTCGAGCTGGCCGAGCTGATGTGCATCGACGCCCTGCACCGCGAGGAGTCCTGCGGCGGCCACTTCCGCGCCGAGTCGCAGACCCCGGACGGCGAGGCGCTCCGTGACGACGAGAGGTTCGCCTACGTGGCGGCCTGGGAGTACACGGGCCACGCGCCCGTCCTCCACAAGGAGAACCTCGAGTACGAGTACGTCAAGATGACCCAGAGGTCGTACAAGTAATGAAGCTCACGCTGAAGATCTGGCGGCAGAAGAACGCCGCCGACGGGGGCCGCATGGCCTCGTACGAGGTCGACGACGTCTCGCCGGACATGTCGTTCCTGGAGATGCTCGACGTCCTCAACGAGCGGCTCATCCTGGAGGGCGAGGACCCGGTCGCGTTCGACCACGACTGCCGCGAGGGCATCTGCGGCATGTGCTCGCTGGTCATCGACGGCACGCCGCACGGCCCGGAGAAGGCCACGACCACCTGCCAGCTGCACATGCGGCATTTCAAGGACGGCGACGTCATCACGATCGAGCCGTGGCGGGCGCGGGCGTTCCCGGTCATCAAGGACCTGGTCGTGGACCGGTCGGCGTTCGACCGGATCATCCAGGCCGGCGGCTACGTCAGCGCGCCGACCGGCTCGGCCCCCGAGGCGGCGGCCATCCCGGTGCCGAAGGCCGACGCGAACGACGCGTTCGACGCCGCCACCTGCATCGGCTGCGGGGCCTGCGTGGCGGCGTGCCCGAACGCCTCCGCGATGCTGTTCACCGCCGCGAAGATCACCCACCTCGGCCTGCTGCCGCAGGGCCAGCCCGAGCGGTACGACCGGGTGACCGCGATGGTGGACCAGATGGACGCCGAGGGCTTCGGCGGCTGCACGAACACCGGCGAGTGCACCGCGGTCTGCCCGAAGGGCATCCCCTTCGAGACCATCTCCCGCCTCAACGCCGACCTGCTCAAGGCGTCCCGAGGCTGATCACCGCCCCGAACAGGCTTCACGGCCCGGGAGAGAAGGTACGTCCCCCCTTCTCCTCCCGGGCCGTGGACATCTTCGCGGACTACGGTGCGTCGACCGGACGGGAAGGACCCGGGCACCGGCGGTCCGCGCTCCGCAGGACCGTTCCGGCCGCAGGGTTCGCCGCGGGACCGGCCGCTCTCATCCGGTGACCGAGTCGCTGCCCGGGTACTTCCACGTACCGATGGGCGAGGTGGCTCGCGCCGAGGAGGGCGGCGAGGAAGAGCGCGACCCAGGCGAGTTGGAGGAGCAGCGTGTCGTCGCGGCGGTCGCCGCAGGCGGCGTCGAGCAGGTCCAGCAGCAGCGGGTGGAGCAGGTAGATCGAGTAGCTGAGGACCCCGATCCAGGGCAGGATCGGCGGCAGGCGCCGATGCCGGAGAAGCATCGCGACGGCGAAGGTCGCCCAGGCCGCCGCCACGGTCAGCGCCCACCGCCATCGCTCGGCGGGCGGCCCGTGCGCGAGACCGCACGCGATCGACAGCGGCGGCACCAGGGCCACGAGTCCCCACTGGCGGGGCCGGTGCTGCTCGAACCGGTACAGCGCGGTCCCGGAGAACATCGTCGCCAGGATGACGAGGCTGTGCCAGACCGGGAGCCGGCTGTTGACCGTCACGAGGCAGAGTGAGAGGACGGTGAGAATCGCCGCCCCGACCACACGGGCGGCTCGTGATCGGCGGACGACACCGGCCAGCCCGGCGGCCAGGGCGGCGGTCGCCAGGAGGATGACGGTGCCGGTGCCGACGGATCGGGACAGCCACAGGGGAGACAGCACGCCTCCGGCCCCGCAGGCGGCCAGGACGAACGTGAGCGCGGCACCGCTGCTGCGGCGGTGCAGCCCGAACACGAACAACGCCGTGGTCAGAAGGTAGAACACCATCTCGTACGACAGCGTCCACAACACGTTGATCGCATTGGTGACGTCCAGCAGGTCCTGCAACATCGTGAGGTGGGCGATGGCGGCCTGCGCCGGACGGTCGGCGAGGCCTTGGCGCAGTGTGCCGGCACCGGTCGCCGCCAGCCCCAACGTCGCGGTGAGGGCGAGCCCCCACAGCGGATACAGCCGGAAGAGGCGGCCGAGCCAGAAACCCCTGATGTCTCCTCGGCGTTCCAGCGACGCCGGCACGATGTAGCCGCTGACCAAGAAGAAGATCATCACGCCGTAGGCGCCGTTGTCGAACCAGGGCAGGACGCTGGGCCTGAGCCCGGTGAGCAGGTGGTAGGTCAGGTGATCGGTGACGACGGACAGCACCGCCAGCCCGCGCAGCGCGTCCAGCCACGCCAGCCGGTCGGACGCCCGTGCCGGGGCGGGCGGCGGCCCGGGCTCCCGGGCCACCGACGCTCCCTCCCTCTTCTTCATACCGGTCCGGTGCCGGACCTACCGTTCCCGGCCGTGGCCCGCTCGACCAGGCCGACGATCACCTGTGCTCTTTCGGGCTTCTGCCGGGCGAGCCACCGCAGGACGTCGCGGTCGAACTCGCCGAGTTTCACGCCGTGTTCGGCGCACACGGTGGTCAGCCGGTCGAGGGTCTTCGCCGCCATGACACCTCGCTTGTGATACGCCGCGTAGATGTCGCGCACGTCGGCGCTCGCGTCACCCTCGGTCTCGTAAGGGCCGGGCATTCTTCGGTGTCCTTTCGTCAGCGGATGCCTTCCCCCTTTCTTGTCCGGAGGCCCCGGCGTGTTGCGGAGAGGAAGATCACAGCGCGCTTTCCGTCCGGGGACAGGAGGCGTGCGTTCGGCCACCGGCCGACCTGCCGGTCACCGACCGTGCATGTTGGTAGGTATATTTCAATATCGAAACGGTTGACGTTAACATCTACCGGAGCGTGGCCGTATTGCTCCAGGCTAGGGCCGATCCCCGTACGATCCCGGAGGTGGACGGCCTGATGACCGTGAAAAAGAGCCGCTGGCTCATCTCCCTGACCGCGGTGGCGCTCGCGGCGTCCGCCTGCGGCGGCGGTGGCGGTGGCGGTGACAAGCCGAAGGTCTTCACCTTCGCCAACATCGAGCCCGAGCACCTCATCCCCGGCAACACCAACGACGCGTACGGCCTCAACGTGGAGAGCGCGCTGTTCGACACGTTGATGACGCTGGACGCGAACGGCAAGCCGGTGCCCCAGGAGGCGGCGTCGGTCGACACGTCCGACCAGAAGGTCTGGACGATCAAGATCAAGCCGGGCCTGACGTTCCACAACGGCGAGCCGGTGACCGCGCAGAGCTACGCCGACGCCTGGAACCACACCGCGAACGGCGCCAACGGCTGGGGCAACAACGCCTACTTCTCCACCATTGACGGCTACGCCGACCTCAACCCCGACAAGGGCAAGCCCAAGGTCGACACGCTCAAGGGCCTCAAGGTCGTCGACCCGCAGACGCTGCAGGTGACGCTGTCGCAGCCGTTCAGCCAGTTCCCGTACATCCTGTCCTTCCTCGGCACCGCGCCGATGCCCAAGGCGGCCTTCACGGATCTGAAGGCGTACGAGGAGAAGCCGATCGGCAACGGCCCGTTCGAGATGGACGGTTCCTGGGAGCACAACCGGCAGATCAAGACCAAGAAGTTCGCCGGATACAAGGGACCGCGGCCGGCCAAGTCCGGCGGCGTCATCTTCAAGACGTACGCCAGCCGCGACGCCGCCTACACCGACCTGCGGGCCGGGCGGGTCGACTTCGACACCCAGATCCCGGCGGCCCAGGTGCCCCAGGCGAAGCGGCTGCTGGGCAACCGGTACCTCAGCGTGCCGAGCGGCACGATGGACTTCCTGGAGTTCCCGCTCTACGACAGCCGGTTCGGCAACCCGGACCTGCGCAAGGCGATCTCGATGGCGATCGACAGGCAGTCGATCGTGAACGCCGTCTTCAACGGGATCTACAAGCCCACCGGCTCGCTGCTGGCGCCGATCGTGCCGGGTTACCGGGCCGACGCGTGCGGGGAGGCCTGCACGTACAACCCGACGGCGGCCAAGCAGCTGTTCGACAAGGCCGGCGGTTTCAACGGCACGCTGCACCTGCTGTTCTCCAACGCCGACCCGACGTACGAGCAGTGGATGACCGACGTGGCCAACCAGCTCAAGCAGAACCTCGGCATCAAGGACATCACGTTCGACAAGATCCAGGCGTCGGACTACATCTCCAAGCTGGTCGACCACAAGGCCACCGGCCCGTACCGCAGCAACTGGACGATGGACTACCCGAGCGCGGAGGACTACCTCACGCCCCGGTGCTCCAAGCCGACCCGCAGCGGGTACGACGGCGCGGCGTGCGAGGCGCTGATCCAGAAGGGCAACGCGGCGAGCACGCCCGAGGAGGGCCAGAAGTACTACCAGCAGGCCGAGGACCTCGTGCTGAAGGACCTGCCGCTCACCCCGCTGTGGAACTGGCAGGACCAGGCCGGCTACTCCAGCCACGTCGGTGACGTGCACGTCGACCCGTACGTGCAGCCGCTGGTCCACCTTGACCAGGTGACGGTCAAGTAGCGTGTGGCGTTTCGTCCTCCGGCGCCTGCTGCAGATGGTGCCCGTGCTCATCGGCACGACGTTCCTGATCTACGTGGCGGTGTTCGCGCTGCCCGGTGACCCGATCCGGGCACTGGGCGGCGACAAGCCGATGCCGCCGTCGGTCTACGAGGCGCTCCGGCACCACTACCACCTCGACGAGCCGCTGATCACGCAGTACGGCCGGTATCTGCTCGGCATCGTCCGCGGGGACTTCGGCGAGACCCTGAACGGCCAGTCCGTCGCCGGCCTGATGGCGACGGGCTGGACCGTGACGGTCCAGCTCGCCCTCACCGCCTGGATCTTCGAACTGGTCGTGGGCATCGGGCTCGGCGTGCTCGCCGGCCTGCGCAAGGGCGGGATCATCGACTCGCTGGTGCTGAGCGGCACGACCTTCGTCATCGCCATCCCGGCCTTCGTGCTGGCCTACTCGGCGCAGCTGATCTTCGGGTTGAAGCTCGGCTGGTTCCCGACGGCCGGTACCGACGACGGCTGGCCGTACAGCTACCTGCTGCCGGGGATGATCCTCGGCTCGCTGAGCCTGGCCTACATCGCCCGGCTGACGCGCACCAGCCTGGTGGAGAACACCCGCGCCGACTACGTGCGCACCGCGCGGGCCAAGGGTCTGCCGCGGCGGCGGGTCATCGTCCGGCACACGCTGCGCAACTCGCTCATTCCGGTGGTCACCTACCTGGGGGTCGACCTGGGCAACCTGCTCGCCGGCGCGATCGTCATCGAGGGCATCTTCAACCTGCCCGGGATCGGTCAGCAGATCTTCCAGGCGGTCCAGATCAAGGACGGTCCGACGGTCGTGGGCATCTCCACCTTCCTGGTGCTGATCTTCCTGCTGGCCAACCTGGTGGTCGACATCCTGTACGGCGCCCTGGACCCGAGGATCCGCTATGAGTGAGCCGACCACCACCACCGACACCCTCGCCGTCGCCCAGACCGGATCGGAGGTCGTGGGAGCGTCCGCGTCGCTGTGGAGCGACGCCTGGCGCGACCTGCGCCGCCGGGTGATCTTCTGGGTGTCGGTGGCCATCCTGTTCGTGATGGGCCTGATGGCGGTCTTCCCGGCGCTGTTCACCGGCCGTGGGGTCAACGACCGGTGCGACGTGCGGTTCGCCAAGCACAAGCCGTCGTCGTGGAACCCCTTCAGCGCCGATGGCCACCCGTTCGGCTACGACACCCACGGCTGTGACTACTGGGCGCAGATCGTGCACGGGGCCCGCGCCCCGATGATCGTGGGCTTCGTCGTGACCGGGATCGCGCTGACCCTGTCGATCACGCTGGGTTCGCTGTCCGGCTACTTCGGCCGCTGGCTGGACGCGCTGATCTCGCGGATCACCGACATCTTCTTCGGGCTGCCGCTCGTGCTCGGCGCGCTGGTCATCCTGACCGCCTTCCCGGACCACGGTGTCTGGTCGATGTCCCTGGTGCTGGGCGTGCTGTGGTGGCCGACCATGACCCGCCTCATGCGCGGCCAGGTGCTGGCGGTCCGGGACGCCGACTACGTCCAGGCCGCCCGGATGCTCGGTGCGGGCGACGTACGGATCATGGTCCGGCACATCCTGCCGAACGCCGTCGCGCCGGTCTTCGTCTACGCCATGCTGAACGTCGGCGTGGTGATCGGGTACGAGGCGACGCTCGACTACCTCGGTGTCGGCCTGCGGTACCCCACCGTCTCCTGGGGGCTGCAGCTCAGCCAGGCTCAGGACGTCTTCACCGACTACCCGTACCTCCTGATCTATCCCGCGGTGCTCCTGACGGCGACCGTGCTGAGCTTCCTGCTGCTCGGCGACGCCGTACGCGACGCCCTGGACCCGAAACTGCGCTGATGAACACACCCGACCCCGCTCCGGGGACACCGCTGCTCCAGGTCGAGGACCTGCACGTCGAGTTCCGCATGCGCGGCTCGACGGTGAACGCCGTCAACGGGCTCTCCTACACGCTCGCCGAGGGCGAGACCCTCGCGATCCTGGGCGAGTCCGGGTCCGGCAAGAGCGTCAGCGCGCAGGCCGTGATGGGCATCCTCGACAGCCCGCCGGCGTACGTCACGGGGGGCGCCGTACGGTTCCGGGGCACGGAGCTGCTCGGCCTGCCGGAGAAGAGGCGCCGGATCTACCGCGGCGCGAAGATCGCGATGATCTTCCAGGACGCCCTGTCGGCGCTGAACCCGGTGCACCGGGTCGGCGACCAGATCGCCGAGATGCTGATCGTGCACCGGGGGATGTCCCGCGGCGACGCGCGCAAGCGGGCGGTCGAGCTCATGGACCGGGTGCGGATCCCCTCGGCCGCCGCGCGGGCGGGCGACTATCCGCACCAGTTCTCCGGTGGCATGCGCCAGCGCGTGATGATCGCGATGGCGCTGGCCCTGGAGCCGGACGTGCTGATCGCCGACGAGCCCACGACGGCCCTCGACGTCACCGTGCAGGCGCAGATCATGAAGCTGCTGCGGGACCTGCAGGACGAGATGGCGATGGGGCTGATCCTCATCACCCACGACCTCGGCGTCGTCGCCGACGTCGCCGACCGCATCGTCGTGATGTACGCCGGCCGCGTCGTCGAGCAGGCCGAGGTGAAGGAGCTGTACGCCCGGCCCGCGCACCCGTACACCGAGGGTCTGCTGGCGTCGGTGCCGCGCGTCGACGTACGGGACCGGGCGCTGACCCCGATCAAGGGGTCGCCGCCGAACCTCGCGGCGATTCCGGACGGCTGCCCGTTCCACCCGCGCTGCCCGAGGGCGCGGGAGGAGCGCTGCCCGAACGAGGTGCCCGCGCTGCGCGACGTGACCGGTACCGCGCACTGGAGCGCCTGTCACTACGCGGAGGAGGTGCTCGGTGGCTGAGGAGATCCTTCAGGTCGAGAACCTGGTCAAGCACTTCCCGCTCACCCAGGGGGTCGTGTTCAAGCGCCAGGTGGGCCAGGTCAAGGCGGTCGACGGCGTGTCCTTCGGGCTGCGCAGGGGCGAGACGCTCGGCCTGGTCGGGGAGTCCGGCTGCGGCAAGAGCACGCTCGCCAAGCTGCTCATGGCCCTCGAACGCCCCACCTCCGGCTCCGTGCGCTTCGAGGACCAGGACGTGTTCGCGCTGTCCCGGGCGGAGCTGCGGCGGCTGCGCCGCAGGGTGCAGATGGTCCTGCAGGACCCCTACACCTCGCTGAACCCGCGCATGACGGTCGGCGACATCGTCGGCGAGCCGTTCGCGATCCACGGGGACCCGGAGGGCGGGCGCCGCCGCCGGGTCCAGGAGCTGCTGGAGGTGGTCGGCCTCGACCCCGACCACGTGAACCGGTACCCGCACCAGTTCTCCGGTGGGCAGCGGCAGCGGATCGGCATCGCCCGCGCGCTCGCGCTGCGGCCCGACGTCATCATCTGCGACGAGCCGGTCTCCGCGCTGGACGTCTCGGTGCAGGCGCAGGTCATGAACCTCCTGGCCGACCTGCAGCAGGAGTTCGGCCTGTCGTACGTGTTCATCGCGCACGACCTGGCCGTCGTCCGGCACATCTCCGACCGGGTCGCGGTGATGTACCTCGGGAAGGTCGTCGAGGTCGGCGACGAGGAGCAGATCTACGACCACCCGACGCACCCGTACACGCAGGCGCTGCTGTCCGCCGTGCCCGTGCCGGACCCGATGCGGCGGGGGACTCCGGTCGTGCTCGAGGGCGACGTCCCGAGCCCGACGAACCCGCCGTCCGGCTGCCGGTTCCGTACGCGCTGCTGGAAGGCCCAGGACGTCTGCGCCACCGACGAACCCCTCCTGCAGGTGAGGGCCGCGCACGGCGCCGAGGAGGGCGCGGACGGCGCCACGACGGGCTCGTCGCACCCGAGCGCGTGCCACTTCGCCGACGAGAAAATCGTTCGCGACTGACCGTGATGCCTGGGTAGCGTCGGGGGATCTGCCGTCTCTCGAACGGGGTCTCCCATGCGCTCGTTTCCCGTGGCGGACCCCGGCACGCCCGACCACCGGTCGGCCGCGCGCTACCTGCGGTGGGCGGCGCGCGCCCAGGCCGGCACGATGGTCGGCGCCGCCGGGTGCGGGGTCCGGTGGATGGTGAGCCAGGCCCTGATGCCCGCCGTGATCGGGCGGGCGATCGACGCGGGCCTGAGCGCCCGCGACGCCGCGGCGCTGGTGACCTGGTCCGGGGTCCTGCTGGCCCTCGGCCTCGTCCAGGCGGCGGCCGGCGTGCTGCGGCACCGCTTCTCCACGGTCAACTGGCTGGGCGCGGCGTTCCGCACGATCCAGGTGACGACCCGGCAGGTCGTACGGCTCGGCGCGACGCTGCCGAAACGGCTGGCCACCGGCGAGGTGGTCAGCGTCGGGATCGCCGACGTGTCGCACATCGGCTCGGCGATGGACATCGTCGGGCGCGGCAGCGGGGCGGTGGTCTCGATCGCCGTGGCCGGGGTGATCCTGCTGACGACCTCCTGGCGGCTCGGCCTGATCGTGCTGGCCGGGGTGCCGCTGCTGGCCCTCGCGGTCGGGCCGCTGCTGCGCCCGCTGCACCGGTACCAGCAGCGGCAGCGGGACCTGAACGGCGAGCTGGCCACCCGGGCGGGCGACATCGTGGCCGGCCTGCGCGTGCTGCGCGGGATCGGCGGCGAGCAGGTCGTCGCGGCCCGCTACCGCGCGGAGTCCCAGGCCGTCCGCGCGGCGGGCGTCCGCGTGGCGCGCACCGAGTCGCTGCTGGACGGCGCGCAGGTGCTGCTGCCCGGACTGCTGGTGGCGCTGGTGACCTGGGCGGGGGCGCGGTTCGCGCTGAACGGGGAGATCACGACGGGCCAGCTCGTGTCGTTCTACGGGTACGCGGTGTTCCTCATCGACCCGCTGCGGACCCTCACCGAGGCCGCCGACAAGATCACCAAGGCGCACGTCGCCGCCCGCCGGGTGGTCCGGATCCTCCAGATGACACCGGAGCTGCCCGACGCGGGGACCCGGTCTCCGGACCGCGGTGACCTGGTCGACGAGGAGTCCGGCGTCGTCGTCCGGCCGGGGCGGCTCACCGCCGTCGCCGCGACCTCGCCGGAGGACGCGCAGGCCATCGCGGACCGGCTCGGGCGCTTCGCCGACGGTCCCGTCACCTGGAGCGGGATCCCCCTGGGCGAGTTGTCCCTGCGGGCCGTTCGGGAGGCCGTACTGGTCGCCGACAACGAGGCGCGGCTGTTCTCCGGGCGGCTGGCCGACGAACTCGGCGGCGGCAGGGCGGCGCCCCGGGTCGAGGCGGCCCTGCGCGCCGCCTGCGCGGAGGACGTCGTGGCGGAGCTCCCGGACGGCCTGCGCTCCACGGTCGCCGAGGGCGGCCGGGAGTTCTCCGGCGGCCAGCAGCAGCGGCTGCGGCTCGCCCGTGCCCTCGCCGCCGACCCGGAGGTGCTGATCCTCGTCGAGCCGACCTCGGCGGTCGACGCCCACACCGAGGCCCGGATCGCCGGCCGCCTCCGGGCGTTCCGCGACGGCCGTACGACCGTGGTGTGCACGACCAGCCCGCTGGTGCTCGACCACGCGGACGAGGTCGTCTTCGTGGAGGACGGCAAGGCGGCGGCGACCGGACGGCACCGCGAGTTGCTCACCACCGCGCCCGCCTACGCCGCCACCGTGAACCGCGAGGACCTGATCAGTGAGGAGCGCGCGTCATGAACGAAGCGCCGGGGATCCTGCCGGTCGCCTCGGCCGCCCAGGTGCGGGCCTACGCGCGGCGGCTGACGCTGGCCTACCCGCGGGAGCTCGCGACGGTGCTGGCCGTGCACGGCCTCGCCGCCGTCGCCGGGCTGGTCGCCCCACGGCTCCTGGGCGAGCTCGTCCAGGACGTACGCGACGGGTCCTCGCACGTGGCGGTCGACCGGATCGCGCTCGCCATCCTCGCGTTCGTCGTCGTGCAGGGTGTGCTGCTGCGGTACGCCGTCTACCTGTCCGCGCGGCTCGGTGAGAAGGTGCTGGCCCGGCTGCGGGAGGAGTTCGTCGACCGGGTCCTGGAGCTGCCGCTGTCCACGGTGGAGCGGGCGGGCACCGGTGACCTGGTCACCCGCACGTCCCGCGACGTGGACGCCCTGGCGCGGACCGTCCGGCACGCCGTGCCCGAGACGCTGATCGCGATGGTCACCGGCGCGTTCGCGATCGGGGCACTGATCCTCGTCGGGCCGCTGACGGCGCTGCCGTGCGTGGTCGGGGTCCCCCTGCTGTGGGCCGGCACCCGCTGGTACCTCAAGCGGGCCCGTGACGGCTACCTCCGGGAGAATCAGGCGTGGGGCGGTGTCACCTCCGGCCTCAGCGAGACCGTCGACGGTGCCCGCACCGTCGAGGCGCTGGGGCTGGAGGACCGCCGTGTCGCGCGCACGGACGCCGACCTCGCCGTCGCGTGGGAGGCCGAGCGCTACACCCTCGGGCTGCGCACCGTGTGGTTCCCGCTGGTGGAGATCGGCTACGTGCTGCCGGTGGCGGCGACGCTGCTGATCGGCGGCCTGTTCTACCTGCACGGCATGGCGTCGCTGGCCCAGGTCACCGCCGCGACGCTGTACGTCCAGCAGCTCATCGACCCGCTCGACCGGTTCCTGTCCTGGGTCGACGAGCTGCAGGTCGGCGGGGCGTCGCTGGCCCGGCTGCTCGGCGTCGCCGAGGTGCCGGCGGACCGTACGCCGAGCGACCGGCGGCCCGACGGCGAGCGGATGGCCGTCGACGGGGTGCGCTACTCCTACCGGGACGGCCAGGACGTCCTGCACGGGGTGGACCTGCGGCTGCGCCCGGGCGAGCGGCTCGCGATGGTCGGACCGAGCGGCGCGGGCAAGTCCACGCTCGGCCGGCTGCTCGTCGGCGTGCTGCGGCCGCGCGCCGGCGCGGTCACCGTCGGCGGGGTGCCGCTGGTGGACCTTCCGCTGGAGGACCTGCGCCGTAACGTCGCCCTGGTCACCCAGGAACACCACGTGTTCCGGGGGACGGTCCGCGACAACCTGAAGCTGGCCCGCCCCGACGCGACCGACGAGGAGCTGGCGCGGGCGCTGGACGCGGTCGACGCGTCCTGGGCCCACGCGATGCTGGACACCGAGGTCGGGACCGGCAACGCGGCGCTGTCGCCCGCCCGGGCGCAGCAGCTCGCGCTCGCCCGTCTCGTCCTGGCCGATCCGCACACGCTCGTGCTGGACGAGGCGACCTCACTGCTGGACCCGCGGGCCGCCCGGCACCTCGAACGCAGCCTGTCCGCCGTCCTCGACGGCCGTACGGTGGTGGCGATCGCGCACCGGCTGCACACGGCGCACGACGCCGACCGGGTCGCCGTGGTGGAGGACGGCCGGATCACCGAGCTGGGCGACCACCACGACCTGATCGCCCGGGACGGCTCCTACGCGGCGCTGTGGCGCTCCTGGCACGGCCAGGAGTGACCGAGGAGCCGGTCCTCAGCCGCGTGGGAGCTTGACGACGCTGACGAAGAAGTCGTCGATCTGGCGGACGACCTTGATGAACTGGTCGAAGTCGACCGGCTTGGTGACGTACGCGTTCGCGTGCAGCCGGTAGCTGCGGAGGATGTCCTCCTCGGCCTCGGAGGTGGTGAGGACGACGACCGGGATGGTGCGCAGCGTCTCGTCGGCCTTGATCTCCTCCAGCACCTGCCGGCCGTCCATGCGCGGGAGGTTCAGGTCGAGGAGGACGAGGTCCGGGCGCGGGGCGTCGGCGTAGTCGGCCTCGCGCCGCAGGAACCGCATCGCCTCCTCGCCGTCGCTGACGACCGACAGCTTGTTGCTGACCTTGTTGTCGTCGAACGCCTCTTTGGTCAGCACCACGTCGCCGGGATCGTCCTCGACGAGCAGGACTTCGATGGGCCGTACCGTCAGGTCCATGCGCCCTCCTTCGTCGGAGGAGTGACCAGAGACGCTGTGCTCATGGTTCGCTCGCTGCGCTCGCTCATGCTTCAGAGGTCTCCGTGCTGTCGTCGCTGTCGTCGGTGTCCTCGATGGCGGGCAGCGTCCATCGGATCGTCGTGCCCTGCTGCTCCGGCTCGGTGTCCAGCCAGATCCGTCCGCCATGGTATTCGACGATCTTCTTGCAGAGCGCCAGACCGATGCCGGTTCCGGTGTACTCGTCCTTCGGGTGCAGGCGCTGGAAGATGAGGAAAATCCGCTCGGCGTACGCGGCGTCGATGCCGATCCCGTTGTCGCTGCAGGCGAACTCCCAGAAGTCACCGTCGCGCTCGGCCGAGATCCGCACCCGGGGCGGCTCCTCGCTGCGGAACTTGATCGCGTTGCCGATGAGGTTCTGGAGGAGCTGGGTGAGCAGCGTCGCGTCGCCGATCACCTTGGGCAGCGAATCCCAGGTGATGCCGGCGTCCGACTCCGAACGGGCCAGCCCCAGGTTGTCCATGGCGGCCGCGAGGACGGTCTCGCAGTTCACGACCGTCATGTCGCGGTTCACCCGGCCGACGCGGGAGAAGTTCAGCAGGTCGTTGATGAGCGACTGCATCCGCTTGGCGCCGTCGACCGCGAAGTCGATGTACTGCCGGCCGCGATCGTCCAGGACGTCGGAGTAGCGGCGTTCGAGCATCTGGCAGAAGCTCGCCACCTTGCGCAGCGGCTCCTGCAGGTCGTGGCTGGCGACGTAGGCGAACTGCTCCAGTTCCGCGTTGGAGCGGCGCAGCTCCTTGGTCTGCTCGTCGAGCTTGGCGCGTGCCTCGGACGCCTCCCGCCACTCCTCCAGGATGTGGTTGCGCATCGCGTCGACGTGCGCCGCCAGCTCGGCGATCTCGGCGGGCCCGGAGACCCGCAGCGGGTGCGTCAGGTCGCCCTGGGAGACCCGGCGGACCTGGCCGGTGAGCGCGGAGACCGGGCGCAGCACGGTGCGCAGGATGAGGAGGGTGAGGCCGAGCGCGCCGACGACCAGCACGACCGCCCCACCGACCAGCGTCTCGTAGAGCCGGTCGACCTGATGGTCCAGCCGGTCGGCGGACCGGCGTTGCAGCTCGGCCAGCCGCGTGCGGGCGGTCGCCACGGCGGTACGGACCGCGGCGAACCGCTGTTCACCGAAGGCGGGGGACGGCTTCGCGGTCCCGGCGGTGAGCGGGTCGGCGTAGTCGCGCCGCCAGGCGGCCACCTGGGAGCCGACCTCCGCGACCGCCTCCCGGGCCGGGCCGGCGTGGGGGGTGTTCCGCAGCAGCCGGGTGAGCTCGGCGAGGGAGGCCGCCGTCTCGTTCTTGGCGGCTCGGTACGCGGCGGGGGTGGTCTTGTCACCGGTCAGGCCGTAGGTCCGCACCGCGCCGCCCTCAGTGGAGACGGACGTGCTGAGCCGGCCGGACTCCAGCACGGCGGGGTCGACGTGCCGGAGCAGCGCGGAGCGGGCGCTGCTGCCGTCCCGGACCGCGAGTCCGACGGCGGTGCCCACGGCGACGACGGCGAGCAGCAGGAGGACGAGGCCGAGGGTGTACCAGTGGCCGACGCCCAGCCTCGGCACGCCCTCCGCGTCCACCTGGAACGCGGGCGCCTGGCGCGGGCGACGTGTCGACGGAGCGGTCACCGGGCGCCCTTTCCGGAGAGCATGACGACGGCGAGGTCGTCGGTGAGCGCCTCGCCGTTGAGGGACTCCACCTCGGCGACGAGGTGGTCGATGAGCAGGTCGCCGCTGAGGCCCCGGGCGCGGGCGCTCGCCGCGAGCTCGACGAGCCCTTCGGTGCCGAGCCGGTCCGGCCCGCCGCCGATGCGGCCCTCGATCAGCCCGTCGGTGTAGAGCATGAGCGACCAGTCGCCGGTCAGCTCGATCTCCGCGGCCGGCCACTCGGACCCGGGGAACAGGCCGAGCGCCGGCCCGTACGCATCGTCGGGCAGCGCCTTGGCCGTCGTGTCGGCGAACAGCACCGGCGCGGGATGGCCGGCCATGTGGAACCGCGCGCTCCGCCGGTCCGGCGCGATCGTGATCATGCTGAGCGTCGTGAAGATCTCCTCGGACCAGCGTTCGTGGCACAGGACCGTGTCCAGGGTGTCCAGCAGGTCCGTCCCGGAGTGCCCGGCCAGGACGAGGGTGCGCCAGGCCATCCGCAGGCGCACGCCGAGCGACGCCTCGTCCGGCCCGTGCCCGCAGACGTCACCGATGACGAGGTGCACCGCCCCGTCGGAGGTCTGCACGGTGTCGTAGAAGTCGCCGCCGAGGAGGGCACGCTCCCGGCCCGGCCGGTAGCGCGTGTGGTGGTGCAGATCCGGGTCGCTGATCAGCGGTACGGGCAGCAGCCCCAGCTCGATCCGGGCGTTCTCCTCGCTCCGGATCTGGGCCTCCATGAGCTCGCGCTCGGAGTCCTCGGCGCGCTTGCGCTCCAGGGCGTAGCGGATGGCGCGGGCCAGCAGCGGCCCGTCGACCTCGTGCTTGATCAGGTAGTCCTCGGCGCCCGCGGCGACGGCGGCGACGCCCACCGCGGCGTCGCTGCGGCCGGTCAGGACCAGGACGGCCGAGCGCGGGGCCATGTCGAGCACCTGACGCAGCAGGTCGAGCCCTTCGGCGTCGGGCAGCGACAGGTCGGCCACGACGCAGTGGACGCCGGGTCGCAGGCGCTCACGGGCCTCACGGAGCGTGCGCGCCTGGATGATGGCGGCGTCGGGCAGCTCCTCGTCGAGGAGCTCCTCGAAGAGGAACGCGTCACCCGGGTCGTCCTCGATGAGGAGGATCTCCAGCTTGCCGTCGCCGGGAACGACCGAGGTCGAGTGCTCGATTATCTCGCTCACGTCTCGTCGGGGGTCGGGGTGCCGGTCGCACCGTCTGAAGAATGGTGCCCTTTACCGGGCGTGGGGGCAACGGTCACGCGAGCGCTTCCTTAAGGAACCTGATCTGGAGGAGCAGGAGGTTCTCGGCGACGACCTCCTGCGGCGTCATGTGGGTGACGCCGGACAGCGGCAGGACGGCGTGCGGCCGGCCGGCGGCCAGCAATGCCGAGGATAGACGCAGCGTATGCGCGGCGACGACGTTATCATCGGCCAGCCCGTGGATGAGCAGCAGCGGCCGCGTCACGTCCGCGGGCGCGTCACCGCCGGACACGGCGCCGAACAGGCTCGACCGCTCGTACGGCTCCGGGTCCGCGCCGGGGTCGCCGAGGTAACGCTCCGTGTAGTGCGTGTCGTACAGCGTCCAGTCGGTGACCGGCGCGCCCGCGATCGCCGCGTGGAAGACGTCCGGCCGGCGCAGCACCGCGAGCGCGGCGAGGTACCCGCCGAACGACCAGCCCCGGATGGCCACCCGCGACAGGTCGAGGGGGAATCGCTCGGCGGCCCCGCGCAGCGCCGCGATCTGGTCGTCCAGGACCGGCCCGGCGAGGTCGTGGTGGATCGCGCGCTCCCAGTCGCGTCCCCGGCCGGGGCTGCCGCGCCCGTCGGCGACGACGACCGCGAATCCCTGGTCGGCGAGCCACTGCGGCTCGGCGAAGGCGCGGCGCGCGGCGAGGACCCGCTGCGCGTGCGGCCCGCCGTAGGGGTCCATGAGCACGGGCAGCGGCTCGTCCCCGGTGTGGCCGGCCGGCAGCAGCACGGCGGTGCGCAGCTCGCGCTCACCGGCCCGGATCAGGGTGACGCCGACGTCCAGGGACGGCTGCTCGGCGTGGGAGACGATCCGGCCGACGGGGGCGCCGTCGCGCAGCACGGTCGTCTCGGCGCCGAACCGGTCGAGCCGGCTCCCGGTGACGACGGTCGTGCCGCCGCGCCGACGGCCGCCGTACACTCCCGCGCCGTCGCTCAGCCGGGCGAGACCGCCGGGTCCGTACGCCCAGACGTGGATCTCGGTGGGCTCCTCGGAGGCGGTGAACAGGACGGTGTCGCCGTCCACGTCGAGCACGGCGCGCACGTGCAGGCCGTCCGGGGTGACGCGCTCGCCGCCGACGATCAGCCCGCGCGCGTCGTGGCCGTCTTCGGCCACCCAGACGAGGTCGCCCGCACCGGTACGGGCGGGCGCGCCCGGGACGATGTCCAGCCAGACCGGGTCGGTGTCCTCCCGGACGAGCGTGGTCCGGCCGGTGGACGGGTCGGCCGCCAGGACCCGCATCGTCTTCTGGTCGCGGGTCTGGACGACGAGCAGCACGCCGTAGGAGTCCCAGCGGGCGGTGACGAGGTACGGGAACGTCTCCCGGTCCCACTCGACCTCCCGCCGCGCGCCGTCCAGCCCGAGGACGAAGAGGGAGACGTCGGCGTTGGGCGTGCCCGCGGCGGGGTAGGCGACCTCCCGGGCCGGCGTCGCCGGGTTCGCGGGGTCGGCGATGTGCCAGCGGCGCACCGGCGACTCGTCGACGCGGGCGGCGAGGAGGGCGGTGCCGTCGGGCGCCCACCAGTACCCGCGCATGCGCTGCATCTCCTCGGCGGCGATGAACTCCGCGAGGCCGTACGAGACCTGCTCGCCCTCCGGCTCGGCCAGCGCGCGGTCCGCGCCGGTCGCCACCTCGATCACGCGCAGGGCGCGGCCGGAGACGTACGCGACGTGGGCGCCGGTCGGGTCCGGACGCGGGTCGAAGGCCGGGACGGCGGCGTCCAGGGGGCGGACGGCGGCGTCGAGGTCGGTGACGAACAGCCGCCCGGAAAGCGCGAACGCGGCGAGCGTGAGTGCCTCGTCGGTGGCGTACGTGACGATTCCGCCCGCCTGCTCGCGGGCGCGTTCCCGGCGGGCCCTCTCCTCGGCCGGCAGGTCCTCCTCGCCGGGCAGGTCGAGGCCGCGCGGGTCGACGATCAGGCGTTCCTTCGCCTCGGCGCCCTCGCGTGGGACGTCGAGCGCCCACAGGCAGGTGACGGGGTCCGTTCCGCCGCGCGTGCGGAGGAACACGACGCGTGAACCGTCGGGGGAGACCAGGAAACCGCGGGGCGCTCCGAGGGTGAAACGCCGTGTACGCGCGCTCTGCCGGGGAAAGCTCGTCGTCATGTCTCGATCCTGCCAGCAGGCCGTCAATGCTCCGTGCAAGCCCGCCGGTCATGCGGAAGACTGTTGCCGTCCATAAGCCGTTTCCCCCAGGAGTATTGATGCCCGACGCCCGTCCCCTACAGCCCGGTGATCCGGACCGGTTGGGGTCTTATGAAGTGACGGGCCGCCTCGGGGAGGGCGGCCAGGGCACGGTCTACCTCGGCCGCTCGGCCGCCGGGGACCCGGTGGCCATCAAGCTGCTGCGCGGCGACCTCGCCCAGGACGACACCGCGCGCGGCCGGTTCCTGCGCGAGCTGGCCGCCGTCAAGCGCGTCGCCCGGTTCTGCACCGCGCAGGTCCTGGATGCCGACGTGGACGGCGACCGGCCGTACATCGTCAGCGAGTACGTCCCCGGCCCGTCGCTGCAGCAACTGGTCACCGGAGAGTCCCCCCGGTCCGGCGCCGAGCTGGAGCGGCTGGCCATCGGCACGGTCACCGCGCTCGTCGCCATCCACCAGGCGGGCATCGTCCACCGTGATTTCAAGCCGCAGAACGTCCTGATCGGTCCCGACGGGCCGCGGGTCATCGACTTCGGCATCGCCAAGGCCCTCGACGCGGCCGCGACGATGACCAACTCCGCCATCGGGACCCCCGCCTACATGGCGCCCGAGCAGCTCACCGGCAGGGAGATCACCCCGGCCGCCGACATCTTCGCCTGGGGCTCGACGATGGCGTACGCCGCCACCGGCACCGCGCCGTTCGGGCAGGACACCGTGATGGCGGTGATCAACCGCATCCTGAGCGAGCCGCCGGACCTCGGCGGCGTGCACGAGCCGCTGCGCGGCATCGTCGCCGACTGCCTCGCCAAGGACCCGGCCGTACGGCCCACCGCCCAGCAACTGCTGATGCGGCTGCTGGGCGAGGAGGGCGTCACCCCGGCCGCTCCGGTGGTCGGCGGAGGCCCGCAGACGGCGATCCTGGACCAGGGCGCGGCGTTCGCCGAGACCAGGGCGGCCGGCGCCGTCCCGACCACGCCGGTCACGCCCGCCGCGCCCACGATCGCGGCGGGCGGCCTCGGAGCGATGGCGGCGGCGGGCGCGGGTGCCGGAGGCCCGACGATGCCGCATCAGGCCGGGATGACGCAGCCGGCCGGCGTGGCCCGCCGGGGCGCGTCGCCGGGGCTGGTGCTGGCGGCGGTGGCCGGGCTCGTCCTCGCGGTGGTGCTCGCCGCGGTGGTCGTCTGGGCGGCCGGCCACCATGGGAACAAGCCGGCGCCCGGCCCGGCGCCGAGCGCCCAGACCTCCAGCGAGCAGCCCGAGGACAGCGGGGAGCCGCAGCGGCCGGTCCAGAGCGGCTCGCGGCCCGAGCCGAGCTACAGCCAGCGGCCGACGCACCGTTCGCTCCCCACCAGGACGGTGACGGCGGCGCCCACCAGCCACGAGCCGACCACCTCGGCGCCCACCGACCAGCAGCCGACCGGGGGCCCGAAGGAGCCGACCGGAGACCCGACGGGCGGTGGAAAGGATCAGGGCGGCGCCAAGGCGAGCCAGCCCGCCGGATAGCGTTGCGGCCCATGGCCGACCCGCGCATCCTGTTCGTGCACGCCCATCCGGACGACGAGTCGATCGAGACCGGGGCGACCATGGCGAAGTACGCCGCCGAGGGCGCCCGCGTCTGCCTGGTCACCTGCACACGCGGTGAGGAGGGCGAGGTCATCCCCGAGGAGCTGCGCCACCTGAGCGGCGACGCGCTGGGGGAGTACCGCGTCGGCGAGCTGGCCGAGGCGTGCGCCGCGCTCGGCGTGACCGACCACCGGTTCCTCGGCGGCCCGGGGCGCTGGCGCGACTCGGGGATGATGGGCGTGCCGTCCAACGACCATCCGCGCGCCTTCTGGCGCGCGGACGTGGACGAGGCCGCCGCGGAGCTCGTCGCCGTCATGCGCGAGGTCCGCCCGCAGGTCGTCGTCACCTACGACGCGAACGGCTTCTACGGTCACCCGGACCACATCCAGGCGCACCGGGTCGCGTGGCGGGCGTTCGAGCGGGCGGCGGACCCGTCCTTCGGCACCGGCGAGCCGTGGCGGCCCGCGCGGTTCTACGCCACCGCCGTGCCCTTGTCGACGCTCGAGGAGGCGGTGGGCCAGGGGCCGTTCGCGAAGGTCGCCTCGGTCGCCGAGTTCGGCTTCGGAGTGCCGGACGAGCAGGTGACCACGTGCGTCGACGCCCGCGACCATCTGCCGGCCAAGATCGCCGCGATGCGGGCGCACCGGACTCAGATCACCGTCGCTCCGCCGTACTTCGCGCTGTCCAACGACGTCGGCCAGCCGCTCCCGGGCGTCGAGCACTACACGCTCCTCGCCGGGGAGCCGGGCACGCTCGGAGCGGACGGCCGCGAGACCGGTCTGACGCACCCGGTACCCTGACCCGCTGTGGAGCAATGGACGGGCCCGCACGCCCCTCAGGAGCCGTCGCAGGAGTCGATCCTCGTGACGGGCGTCGCGTACGGCGTGCTCGTCGTGCTCGGCCTGCTCTTCGGCCTGATCACGTCGTTCCAGTTCTCCTGGACGCTCGCGGGCTTCCCGGTGGCGGCCGTCCTGCTGTCCCTCGTCGAGTTCGCGGCGTTCCGGCTCGCCGGGTGGGCGATGGAGAGCAAGCTCGGCGCGGCCACCCTGGCCGTGCCGTGGCTGATCGTCGTCGTGCTGCTGTCGAGCCGGCGCCCGGAGGGCGACCTCATCGTGACCGGCACCACCGCCGGGTACGTCTTCATCTTCGGCGGGTCGATCGCCGCCGTCGTCGCGATCGCGGTGACCCGCTCGGCCAACCCCTGGATCCTGCGCGGTACGACGTCCGTACCGGCGCCCCCGCACCGATCCTCTTAGGCCCGGGAGCGAGTCCTGAAGAACGCGCGGAGCGCGCACGCCCGGGTGGACGTGCGCGCTCGATGCTCGCGGGTCGCGGGAGTCCCACGCCCGGGTCAGCCGGTGGTCGCCTCGACCGTCTCGGGCGAGCGGTCCGCGGTGTTCCGCCGGTAGCCCCGCACCGCGAAGCAGGAGGCGGCTCCGACGAAGACCAGCGCGAGCGGCAGGAGCATCGTCGGCTTCATCGCGTCGACGAAGCCGTGGCCGAACACGCTCTGGGCCGCCTGGGTGATCTGGTGGACGACCTGCTGGGGGAGGCCCTGCGGCAGGTGCTGAGCCGCTCCGGTCTGGCCGGCGCCCACCTCGAGCCCGCCCTTGGCCGCGTCCTTGAACCCCTGGACGAACGGGCCGCGCGCCTCGGCGGGAAGCGTGCCGGCGCGCTTCTGGGCCTCGTCCCGGAGGTGGGAGGCGAGCTGGTTCTGCAGGATGGCGCCCGCGGCGGCGCTGCCCACCACCGAACCGATCTGGCGGGTGGTGTTGTTGACGCCGGAGGCCGCGCCGGCCATGCGGGGGTCGACGCCGCGCATCGCCTCGGTGGCCATCGGCGCGAAGACGCCGCCGATGCCGATCCCGGAGATGATCAGCCCGGGCAGGAAGGTCGGCCAGCTCGAGTCGACGTCGGCGATCAGCACGATCCAGCCCATGCCGACCGCGTACAGCGTGAGCCCGGCCATGAGGATGAACTTGCCGCCGATCTTGTCGGCCATCCGGCCGGCGACCGGCGCGAGGAACATCGAGATGACCGAGGACGGGGCCATGACCAGGCCCGCCTTGAGCGCGCTGAAGCCGAGCACGGACTGCAGGTAGATGGTGAGCGGCAGGAACACGCCGATCATCCCGATGGACAGGACCGCGCCGACGAAGTTCAGGACCGTGAAGTTACGGTCCTTGAACAGGACGAAGGGGACCAGCGGGTCGCGGGTCTGCTGGGTGCGCTGCTGCACCAGGAAGATCGCGAAGATGACGGCCGCCGCCGCGAACAGTGCCCAGATGACGCCGTTCCAGTCGTACCGCTGGCCCTCGGTGAGGGCGAAGACGAGGCAGAACAGCGCGACCGTGGCGATCAGAACGCCGACGAGGTCGAGACGGTGGCTGCGCTCGATCCGCACGCTGGGGATGACCGTGAACGCCAGCACGAGGACGAGCACGCCGATCGGCAGGTTGACGAAGAAGATCCACCGCCAGTCGAGGGCGGTCACCAGGAGCCCGCCGAGCGTCGGCCCGGCGATCGTCGCGACCCCCGCCACGGCGCCCCAGATGCCGAGTGCCGCACCCCGGCGTTCGGCCGGGAAGGTGGCGATGATGATCGCCATCGTCTGCGGCATCAGCAGGGCGGAGCCCAGGCCCTGCACCGCGCGGGCGGCGATCAGCTCGGCCGGGTTCTGCGAGATGCCGCACAGCAGGCTGGCGATGGTGAAGACGGCCACGCCCGCGATGAACAGGTTGCGCTGGCCGCGCAGGTCGCCCAGGCGGCCCGCGGTGATCAGGAGGACCGCGAGGACGAGGACGTAGGCGTTGACCACCCAGAGGACCTCGTCCAGCGATGCGCCCAGTTTGTCGATCATGCTGGGCATCGCGATGTTCACGATCGTCAGGTCCAGCAGGGTCATGAAGAACCCGAGACTGAGCGTCAACAAGATCGCCCAGGGGTTGCCATGCCATTTCCTCATGTGACGTTGTTCTCCCCGTTCGGGCGGCCGGGAGGCCGCCAGGTCAGCCGGCCGCTCTTGATGTCCTCGCTGAGCGCGCGCAGGAACTCCACCTCGGACCGCAGTTGCGCGTCGCAGTACTCGATCTCGATCAGCTGGATCCGCTGCAGCCCCTGCTTGGACAGGCCGTCGACGACGATGTCGTGCGCGGCGAGCCTGCCCTCGAGGGCGACCGCGCGGAGGTCGAGCAGGTGGACGGCGTCGTCCGGCGGCAGCATGGCCAGGAAGGACAGCGCCATGCCGATGACCGGGTACTCCTGCGAGGGGCGGCGGATGAAGTCGCGGAGCCGGGAATTCGCCTCGTCCCGGCCTTGTTCGGTGATCGCGTAGACGGTGCGCTCGGGGCGTCGCCCCTCGCGCGTCGTCTCCACGGGCTCGATCAGTCCTTGGCCGGCGAGCCGGTCGACCGTGTGGTAGAGCGACCCGTGCGCGACCTTGACCACCTGGTCGATGGCGTGATCGCGGATGCGCTGCTGCATCTCGTACGGGTGCAGGGGCTCGTCGTGGAGCAGCCTGAGCACCGCCAATCCGAGAGGCGTGAGCGGTCGTGGCATGGTCGTCTTTTCTGATCCGTGCTGATTAATCCAGTTGGACTATAGAACGCCGGTTCGACGGCCTGCAAACGGATTTACGGCGATAAGGGGTGACACGGACGGAGGCCCGGACCCCTCGGGGCCCGGACCTCCGCGAACGGCCGGTCGGCGGCCACACGTCGGCCGCCGGAAGCCTCACATCTCGGTGAGGACCGCCTCCAGCTGGTCGAGCGCCCAGTCCAGGTCCTCCTGGCTCACGACCAGCGGCGGCGCGAGCCGGAGCGTCGTCTCGTGCGTCTCCTTCGCCAGCACGCCGCGCTCCATCAGCCGCTCGCTGACCGGGCGCGCCTTACCGTTCAGCTCCACGCCGGCCCACAGGCCGCGGCCGCGCACCTCGCGGACGTGCTCCGGCGGCAGCGCGCCGAGCCGGGCGTGCAGGTGCGCCCCCAGCGTGCGGGAGCGCTCCTGGAACTCCCCGGTCTTCAGCATCGCGATGACCTCGCGGCCCACCGCGCAGGCGAGCGGGTTGCCGCCGAACGTCGACCCGTGCTGGCCGGGCTTGAAGACGCCGAGGACGTCGCGGTCGGCGACGACGGCGGAGACCGGCAGGATGCCGCCGCCGAGCGCCTTGCCGAGGATGTAGACGTCGGGCACGACGTTCTCGTGCTCGACCGCGAACGTCGTGCCGGTACGGCCCAGGCCCGACTGGATCTCGTCGGCGATCATCAGGGCGCCGTGGGCGGTGCAGATCTCGCGCACCGCCGCCAGGAACCCGCTCGGCGGGACGTTCACGCCGGCCTCGCCCTGGATCGGCTCGATCAGCACGCCGACCGTGTTCTCGTCGACGGCCGCGCGCAGCGCCTCGATGTCGCCGTACGGCACGGTGCGGAACCCGGGAGTGAACGGGCCGTAGGAGTTGCGGGCGTCCGGGTCGGTGGAGAAGCTGACGATCGTCGTCGTCCGGCCGTGAAAGTTGCCCTCGAACGTGACGATGTTCGCCTGCTCGGCGGGCACGCCCTTGACCTCGTACCCCCACTTGCGGGCGGTCTTCAGCGCGGTCTCGACGGCCTCCGCGCCGCTGTTCATCGGCAGGACCATCTCCTTGCCGGCCAGCTCGGCCAGCTCGGCGACGAACGGCCCGAACTGGTCGTGGTCGAACGCCCGGCTGACCAGCGTGACGCGGTCGAGCTGCCGCCGCGCGGCCTCGACCAGCCGCGGGTGGCGGTGCCCGAAGTTGACGGCGGAGTACGCCGACAGCATGTCGAGGTACCGCTTGCCCTCGACGTCGGTCACCCAGGCGCCCTCGGCGTCGGCGATCACGATCGGCAGCGGGTGGTAGTTGTGCGCGCTGTGCAGCTCCGACAGCGCCCGCAGCTCCTGCGTGTTCAACAGTGCTCCTTCTCGGACCCGCGGGGTCTCCCGAGTCCCATTGTCCCTGCTACGGGCGTAGTTCGAGGGTGCAGCACTTCGGGCCGCCCCCCGCCTTGCGCAGCTCCGTCATCTCGATCGGGATGACGTGGAAGCCGCGCTCCGTGAGCCGTGCGATCAGCGTCATGGCGTCGTCCGGAACGATCACGTTCCGGCCGTCGCTGACCGCGTTCAACCCGAACGCCAGGGCGTCCTCCTCGGTCGCCTCGATCAGCTCGGGGAAGAGTGCCTGCAGCTTGATCAGGCCGTCCTCGTCGAAGGCGCCGGGGTAGTACGCCGCCGTGAAGGGGTCGATCACGCACAGCGCGGTGTCGAGGTGGTAGAACCGCGGGTCGATCAGGCGGACGCTGACGACCGGCAGCCCGAACGCGTCGTGCAGTTCGTTGTGCGCGACCGGGTCCGTACGGAAGCCGTGGCCCGCGACGATCGCGCGGTAGGCGAAGGCGTAGTCGCCCTCACCCTCGTTCACGTGCTCGGCGGTGCGGATGCGCCGGTAGCCGTGCTCCTCGAACCACATCCGGTGCGCGTCCGCCTCGGCGGCGCGCTCGGGGTGGCGGAACCTCGCGCCCAGCACCATGCCGCCGACGACGGTCGCGCCGTTCGCGGCGAAGACCATGTCCGGCAGGCCGGGGACGGGCGGGAGGACGTGCACGGTGTGGCCGAGTGAGACGTAGGTCGCGCGCAGGCGTTCCCACTCGTGGCGGGCTCGGTCACGGTCGACGGGGGTGGTCGGGTCCATCCACGCGTTGATCGCGTATTGGACGTCGAAGTAGGTCGGCGGGCACATCAGGTAGGTCCGTGCCGGCTGCCCCGCCGAGATGCCCGCGCCATCGCGGGCAAGGGTCTGCATCGTCATCGATGTTGTGCTCCTGGCAATGCGGGCCCGATTACGCGCCCAGTGGGTTGGTGAGGCACCACCCGCAGCGTAAGGTCGGCTTGTCCGCAACACCAATAACGGATGTGCGCGCGAGAGGGTCTGATCATTGCGTCTTGACGACATAGACCGGCGAATCGTTGCGTGTCTGCTGGAGAACGCCCGCGCGTCCTTCGCGCAGGTCGGCGACGAGGTCGGGCTGTCGGCCCCGGCGGTCAAGCGCCGGGTCGACCGGCTCCGGCACGACGGGGTGATCACGGGGTACGCCGCGGTCGTCGACCCTTCGGCGCTGGGCTGGACGACGGAGGCGTTCGTGGAGCTGTTCTGCGCGGGCCGTACGTCCCCCGCGGAGATCTCCGCCAGCATCCGCCGGCATCCCGAGGTGGTGGCGGCCTACACGGTCACCGGAGAGGCGAACGCGCTGGTCCACCTGCGTGCCCACGATATCCAGGCCCTCGAACAGGCCCTCGAGCGGCTGCGCAACGAACCGAACATCGTGCAGACCAAGACCTCCATCGTCCTGTCCCGGCTGCTCGGCCGCCCGACCGGCGGACCGGACGCCTGACCGGCGGGGACCGGACGCCTGATCCGTCCGTTGTTACCATCCGGTAGATGGACTTCACGACGGCTGATCTCTTCGACGAGTACGGCGCCGAGCTGGCGAGCTGCGAGACGCAGTTCCGGTCGTACGGGGCCCGCGCATGCTTCGCGGGGCCGGTGGCGACCGTCCGCTGTCACGAGGACAACGCGCTGCTCAAGAAGGTGCTCGCCACGGCGGGGGAGGGCCGCGTGCTCGTCGTCGACGGCGGCGGCTCGCTGCGCACCGCGCTCATGGGCGACATGATCGCCGGATCGGCGGTCGCCAACGGCTGGGCCGGAGTCGTGATCAATGGTGCGGTCCGCGACGTGGTGGCGCTGCGCGAACTCGATCTGGGGATCCGGGCCCTCGGTTCCAACCCCCGCAAGAGCGCCAAGGGCGGCGTCGGCGAGGTCGACGTTCCGGTGGTGTTCGGCGGCGCCGAGTTCCGGCCCGGCGCCTGGCTGTACGCCGACGAGGACGGCATCGTCGTGGCGGGCCGCCGCCTCGGCGAGGCGTGACCCTGCCGGGCCCGCCGCGGCCGGCGGAGTCGCTCAGTCGTGCGCCCCGGCTTACGGCAGCCGGGCCAACTGCTTTGTCAGCAGCGCCGTCGCCTTCTTGGCGACCGCGTCTCCGGACGACTTCGGCCCGACGCGCTCCCAGTACATCGAGACCAGGACGACGTTGCCGCGGTTCACGTAGTCGTACGCCCGGTAGAAGACGTTGATCACGCTCGACGACGGGGAGAAGACCGACTTCTCGAAGCCCCGTACGTGCGACCAGCCGGGCATGGTCTCGTCCGAGGCGTGCCAGGTGTCATCGTGGGCCAGGGCGATGCGCTCGCTCGAGAGGGTCTTCTGCGGGACGTGCTTCTTCGCCGGGCACGCCATGACCTTGGTCCGGATGGTCGCGAACATGGCCACCGCGGCGGCGGCGTCCGGGTAGGTGAAGGAGATCTGCCCGAAGTTCGCTCCGGCGTACTGACCGGCGTTGAACTCGCGCACCTTTACCTTCGGGCTCCCCGACGGTTTGATCGCCGACAGTGAGCATGACGGGACGGCGTGATCCTTGAGGGCCGGTGTGCTGAGCGGCTCCTCCCTGACGTGCGGGTCGACGTCGCGGGCCGACAGGAGGGCCGCCGCCACCTGGCCGGGCGCGTAACTCGGTGTCGGCGACGGGCTCGCCGACGTCGTACGGGCGGACGGCGATGCGGACCCGGCCTTGTGGCCGCCCCCACCGCCGCACCCGGTGAGCAGGGCGCCCATGGCGAGGAGGGCGGGGACGTGCGTACGCGGTCGGAACACGGATTGCTCCTCCAGGGCGGGGGCCGGGTCAGCCGGGCTGGGCCTGGGTCTGCACCTCACCGACGATGAGGCCGAGATTCCCGGGCGGGCCGGTCATCAGGTCATCGAGAGTTCCGCCGTTGCCCTGGCACTGGGCGCCTTCGCAGGTCCAGCTGATGGTGTAGCCGATGGTTGCCCTGACGGTGTACCTGCCGCCGGGCCGGCTCGCCGACGACCTCTGGTAGGTGTATCCGCAGTCGGTCCCACCGGGTGTGCCCGCCGTCGATCTGTCGCAGTCGAAGGCTCCCGTCCCGTCGCCCATCTCCCATTTCACGTTCGCGACCGTGGCGGTCACCGTCACATCCTGGCCTGGCACCGCGGCCTCCGCCGTCTTGTCCCCGACGTCGGTCACCCACAGCCCGGTCTTGATCTGGATGTAGGAGCGCGGGCTCGGCGCCGTGCCGATCTTCGGAACGGGGAGTTCGAGTTCCTGCCGCGCCTGCATGACGAGCTCCCTCGTGGGGATCTGTCGGGGCGCCCTGGGTGCGGGAGCGTTCGGCGCGCAGACGACCTGGCCGCCCACGGTCGGGCAACCGAGGCCGGGCCCCCCGCCGCTGTCGCCCCCGCCGTCTCCGGTGCCGCCGCTGGTGCCGCCGCCGCTGCCCGGGATGGTGACGCTGCCATAGGCGCAGGCGTTCGGCAGGCACATCGGGGCTGCGGACGCCGTGCCGGACGCCAGGCCGACGGCGGCGCCGGGCACGAGGGTCAGCAGGGCGACGATGGAAGATCGTCTGGTCAGCATTTCCTGCCCTCCGTCGCGTCGGAGATCTTGTAAGTGCCGTCGGCGTAGCGCATGATCGCCTGGTAGAGGTGGCTGCCGTCGTGGAAGGACGCCAGTCGCTTCCCGGTCTTGGCGGAGAAGCGATAGGACCCCAGGGTCCGCACACAGTCGAGGATCACGACGATCGAGTCGTCCTTGGAACGCCCCTGAACCTGGGGATTGAGGACATTGTGGAATCGCCAGAAGACGCCCTGTCGCGTGATCTTGGCGATGTTCTTGTCGATGCTCGACAAAAGCGGGTCCATGGCGACCGCGCCGAGCCCGCTTGGGTCATTCGTCTCGTACGCCTGCTCGTAAATCCGCTGGTACTCGCGGTAGGCGGCGAGGGCGGACTGAGGGGTCCGGGGGAGCGGGCCGCCGCTCGTCGGGCCGTTCGCGGTGTCCGTCGGCGCGTCCGGCTGCGGCGTCGTGTCGGGGGATGAGGACGCCATGGGGGAATCGCCCCCCTGGGCCTGCCCGCTGGGGTGGAAGCCACCGGTCGCGTGGCCGCCACAGGCTGTGAGCAGGCTCGCCAAGAGGAGCGAACCGACGCACATGCGGAATCGCATCGTCAATTCCCGGGCATCGGGGGAAATTACCTCATGAGCTTACTGAGGCGGTAGGGGCAAGAAAAGAGGTTCCCAAGAACGGGTGAATCGGTCGCGGACCTATCTCCGGTTAGAGGCGACCGATCAGCCGGACCAGGTCGAGGCCCAGAATCATGTCGAGCTCGACCGCCGTCTCGAATTTCGCGCCGGGCGGTACGGAGTCGTCCTCGGCGAGCCGGGACAGGCAGGACAACGCCGCCGGTGTGTCGAGGTCGGCGTCCAGGTGCGCGACCGCCTCCGTGACGTACGAGCGCTCCGGCGGCCGCCCGGGGGACTCGGCCCAGCCGGCGACGCGACGCCGCCACGCGGTGAGCGAGGCGTCCGCCGCGGCCAGGTCCGTACGGCTGTGCGGCAGGTCCGCGCGGTAGTGGGTCTCCAGCAGCGCCAGGCGCGCGGCGAGCGGGTCGAGGCCGTCCCACGGCACCGGGACCCAGCGGCCGACCGTCGCGCCGACGTGCACGTCGGCGGGCCCAGAGGTCAGCTCGGCCGGGCGTACGCCCAGGTCCGACGCTCCCGGCACGGTGTTCCAGATCCCCAGCGCGCGCAGCCGGTGGCGGACGGCGAGCCGGCGGATCAGGTCGGCGACCACCTGGGCGCGGAGCTCATCGGAGCAGGCGACCCGGATGACTCCGGGGCGAGCCGGGACGATCTCCGTGAGGCGCCCGGTTCCGGGATCGTACAGGCGCAGCATGCGGACGACCCTACCCACAAGCCCGCCGACCGCACCGTCGCGCCATGATCGGGCGTCCGCCGGGAGCGCCCTGCGCCACCCCTCTGCGGCCGGACGGGGGTGCCGCCCTCCAGCCTTCCGGCGAACGGCAGGACGGGGGCTGCCCGCCAGTCTTCCTGCGTACGGCCGTGCAGGGGTGCCGCCGTCCCGTCTTTCGGCGTACGGCCGGGTGGGCCGGGGACGCCGCTGTGACCGGCGTACCGGCCGGGCGGGGACGCTCAGGCCCGCGGTGCCGAATGCGGCTGCGGAGCGGACGGCGAGTACGGCGCCGAGGGCGACTGGGGGGCCGACCGCACGTGCGGAAGGTCCGACAGGCGGCCCGACGGCCCCGTCGGGCCGGGCGGCGTGTGCGGGGTCGGCGGTGCCTGCGGGGTCGGCGGCTGGACGAGTTCGTCGCCGCCCGGCTGGCGTACGGCCGCGAACCTGAGCCGTACGTAGTCGGCCATCCACCCGGACTCACGGCGGAGGGCGGGCGCGGCCAGTTGGTTCACCCGGTCGAGGAGCGGTCCGGCGATCTCCGGGGGAACCTCGGCGATCAGCTCGGGGGCGAAGAGCCGGACCCAGTCGGCGGCGCCCTCCGGGCACTCGGCCAGGCGCGTCGGCCGGTCGAAGTACTCCAGGAGCCGTACGACGAAGCCGCCCTCCTCCAGCCGGGTCGCGTACTCGGCGGGGGTGGGGAAATACCAGGGCAGCTCCGGTTCCGGCAGGCCGAAGACGCGCCAGGCCGTCTGCACCGCGGCGATCAGCTCCGCGCAGTTGCCCGCTCCGCCCATCTCCGCCACGAAGCGGCCGCCCGGCCGCAGCGCGGCGTGCACCCGCGAGATGACCGCGGAGGGGTCGCGGGTCATCCAGTGCAACGCCGAGTTGGAGAAGACCGCGTCATACGGCTCGCTGAGCGTGAAGTCGTGCGCGTCGCCGACGGCGAACGACAGGTGCGGATGCTCGGAGCGCGCCGCGTTGACCATCTCGAGTGATTCGTCGATCCCGATGACCTCCGCGCCACGCGCGGCGATCTCGGCGGTCGAGACGCCCGTTCCGCAGCCCAGGTCGATGACGCGTTCATCGGGCTGAGGATCGAGCAGGTCGAGCAGCGGCGCCCCGTGCGCGGAGACGTACCCGAACGCGGTGTCGTACGTCGCCACGGCCCATTGCATGAGCGCAACATATAGGACATAGCTGCCAACTGCCGTAACGTCTCGCATCCTGGATCGCTCGCCGTGATCAGCGTCACGATCCGTCAGGAGTGGCGTCGACTCCCGGGGCGGTTATCCACAGGTCGGGGGACGGGCCTTACGGCGGGAGCACTCGCCGGGCGAGGCTTGCGGGAGACCGATTCCCGGAGGAAGACCGGTTCCCGGAGGCAGATCCATGATCGACCTGACCGTTCCCGCGTCCGTCGCCGCCCCCTTCGTGGTGGCCACCGCGCATGCCCTCGACGATCCGGCCGCGGTGGCGCGCGGCCGGGTGCGCCTGCCGTTAGCGGCCGAGCTGCTCGGCTCGCCGCTCCTTCGGCTCCGCGGCCGGCCCGCGGCCGAGTCCGGATACGCCGACCTCATCGGCTCCGCCGCGTGGGCGCGGCCGGACGAGGCGCACCTCCTCGACAAGGCGCGGCACCACATCGTGATCACCGGGCAGGCCCCGCCCGTCTCCCAGCCCGAGCACGCCCAGGCGGCCCGCGAGGTCGCCCGGGTCGTCGCCGAGGCCTGCGACGGTGTCGTGTACGACGCGTGGTCGCACCAGGTGCTGCCGCACGCCTTCCGGTTCGGCGCCGAGCACCCGGAGTTCTGCCTGGCCGACGACTGGCTCGCGACGTTCGTCACCGGCGGGGAGGGCGGCGAATTGCACCTGGTGACGTGCGGGCTGCACCGTTTCGGGTTCCCCGAGCTGGAGGCCGCCGCGGTGCCGGGCGGCAACCTGTTCGCCGCGGTGACGCTGCTGCGCTCCCTGGCCGTCGGCCTCCTCGACGAGCACTGGGCGTGGCTGGCCTGCAACCCCGGCGCGCGGCTCCGCCGCGTCCCGGCCGAGAGGACGGTGGACGGCACCGACGTCTGGCGCTACTGGGCGGCCGCGCCGACCGGCGCGGCGGGTGCGCCCGTGCGCGTCCGCCTGAGTCCCGCCCCGTCCGAGGGGGCCGACGCCCTGCCCTACCTCGTCGCCGGGCCGCCCGCCGACTTCGACGCCCCCGCCGCCCTGTGGTGGAACGACGTCGTCGACCTGGCCATGCCCTACGTCCCCGAGGCGCCACGCCGCACGGCCGCCTGAGCCGGCGCCCCATCCGTTCCGAACGTCAGAGAGGCGGTCATGTCCCCCTTCCTGCTGTCCGTACCCGAGGTCGTCACCTCGCACTATGTGGTCGCGACCAGCGAGCCGCCGGTCGACCCCTACGCGGTCGTCCCGTGGCGCGTGCCCGAGCCGTTCCGGAAACCGGCCATCGAGGCGCTCAAGACCCCGCGGCTGGGCATCTTCACCATCGACGCCGGCGAGGCGACCTGGCGCCTCGACGACGTCCTGGCCTGCGACGAGGACCGGCGGCGCATCCGCGAGTCCTCCCACCAGATCCTGCTCGTGCACCAGGCGCTGACCGTCGAGCAGCCGCGCCGCGAGCAGGTCGCGCGCGCCGTGGCCCGGGCCCTCGCCGACGCGACGAACGGCGTCCTCATCGATCCGCAGGCCCGGCAGGTCCTCCTGCGCGACGGCCTGGCGCGCGCCGAGCGCGGCTGGTTCCGGATGGGCGACCAGTGGTTCGGCACCCGCTACGAGGCGGACGAGGCGGCGCGCCGTCCCGGCTCCGGCGGCGCGGCCGGGTGTTCGTGCCTGCGCATCACGCTGCTCGGGCTGCGCCGGTTCGGCCTGCCGGACCTCGTGATCGACGAGGTCGCCTGCACCCAGGACCTGCCCGCGCTCAACCTCCTGCGCGCGATCGCGTCCCGGCTGCTCACCGACCAGTGGCGGTGGTGCCGGGAGCATCCGGCGCGGCCCACGCGCAGGCTCGACGACCACCCGCGGATCGAGCCGGACGACTTCTGGGCCTTCTGGGGCGCCACTCCCTTCCTGGACGGCGCTCCGGTGGTCACCCGGCTGACGGCGACCTCGGGCGGGATCCTGGAGGTGGCTCCGCCCGACGGCTACGCCGGCACGGTGGCCGACTGGAGCCGTGAGGTGCTGGCCCCCGCCCTGCCGCCGCTCGTCGGCTGCCCCGCCGACGAGGACACGGCGCACGCGCGATCCGCCGGGGGCGGCGCGTGACCCGCTGAAAGAGGGCAGGGCGCGGTCCGCCGGAGCGGCGCGTGGCCCGCCTCTAGAATCCGATTCTGTATTCGTTCGCGGGCGCGAGGAGCAGCAGTGACGTACACCGAGATCGACTACACCGTCGCCGACGGGATCGCGACCATCACGCTGGACCGCCCCGAGCGGCTCAACGCCTTCACGCTCGTGATGCGCGGCGAGCTGATCGACGCCTTCGACCACGCGGACGCGGACGACGACGTCCGGGTGGTCGTCGTCACGGGCCGGGGCCGGGCCTTCTGCGCCGGGGCCGACCTGGAGCGCGGCGGCTCGACGTTCGACTACAAGGCCGCCAGGGACATGTTCGGCGGCGAGGACACCTTCGAGGACGGCGCGCCGCGCGACGGCGGGGGCACCGTCGCGCTCCGCATCGCCCGCTCGCTCAAGCCGGTGATCGGAGCGATCAACGGCCCGGCGGTCGGCGTGGGCGTCACGATGACCCTCCCGATGGACATCAGACTCGCCGCGGAGGGCGCGCGGTTCGGCTTCGTCTTCGCCCGGCGCGGCATCGTCACGGAGGCCGCGTCGAGCTGGTTCCTGCCGCGCATCGTCGGCATCGCCCAGGCCATGGAGTGGGCCGCCACGGGCCGGGTCTTCGACGCCGAGGAGGCGCTGCGCGGACGCCTGGTGTCCTACGTCCATCCCGCGGACGAGCTTCTCGCCGCGGCGTACGCGCTGGCCGGGGAGATCGCGGCGAACACCTCCGCGGTGGCCGTCGCGGCCGTGCGGCGGCTCATGTGGTCGGGGCTGGGCGCGCCCTCGCCGTGGGACGCGCACCGGGCCGACTCCCGCCTGATGTACGCGCTGGGCTCCGCCCCGGACGCGGCCGAGGGCGTGACGTCGTTCCTGGAGAAGCGCCCGGCCGAGTTCCCCATGAAGGTCAGCCGGGACCTGCCCGCGGAGGTCCCCGACTGGCCGTCGCCCTGACCGCGCCCCGACCGGCGGCGGGCTCCATCAGGTGACCCATGCCGGGGCCGGTTCACCGGCCTGGTTCATGGCCTCCGGCGGCCGGGGCCCGCGTCCGCGCCCTGCCCGGCCCGGTCGGGGACCGGCGGCGCCGGACGCTACGAGCGGGGTGCTCGGCGTGGCGGCGGCGGGGGGACCGTCTTGCCCGCCACCAGGTCGGCCTCGGCCACCTCGACGACGGAGCCATCGCGGCGGCGCACGGTCAGCCGGCCGTCGGCCCACCCCTGCAGCTCGCCGACGACGTCGCTGTACGCTCCGCTGGGAACACGGCGTCGTAGAGACACGCGGCGTCCGATATCGGACGGAGTTATCGAAACGACATACCGGGCGGAGAAACGCGGGCCGATGTGACGCCCCCCATGGTGAAAGCGTTGGCTCACAGCGGCAATACTAGGCAATGACACCGCTGCGAGCGTGGCGATGGCCACAGAGGTTGAGGAGTAGCACGTGACCTACGTCATCGCGCAGCCTTGCGTGGACGTGCTCGACAAGGCATGCATCGAGGAGTGCCCCGTCGACTGCATCTACGAGGGCAAGCGCATGCTCTACATCCACCCGGACGAGTGCGTCGACTGCGGCGCCTGCGAGCCGGTGTGCCCGGTCGAGGCGATCTTCTATGAAGACGACACGCCGGATCAGTGGAAGGACTTCTACAAGGCGAACGTGGAATTCTTCGACGATCTGGGCTCGCCGGGAGGTGCCTCCAAGGTCGGCAAGATCGAGAAGGATCACCCGATCGTGGCGGCGCTGCCGCCGCAGGGCGAGGAGGCCTGAGCCCACGCCGCCCGGTGCTTCCGGACGCGAGAGCTCAGCACAGGCCGAGGCGCGCCGTCTGCCGGTGAGCGGCAGACGGCGCGCGGACGTTGGGGGGACACACTTTGATCAGGACGCTGCCCGACTTTCCCTGGGACCTGCTCGTTCCGTACAAGGAGCAGGCGGGGCAACACGCCGGCGGCATCGTCGACCTGTCGGTCGGCACGCCGGTCGACCCGACGCCGCGGATCGTCCGGCAGGCGCTGATGGACGCCGCCGACGCGCCCGGTTACCCCGCCACGTACGGCACCCCCGAGCTGCGCGACGCCGTGGCGGGCTGGCTGACCCGCAAGCTCGGCGTCGAGGCCGATCCGGCCGCCGTCCTGCCCGTGATCGGCACCAAGGAGGCCGTCGCCTGGCTGCCCACGCTGCTGGGCGCCGGACCGGGCGACACCGTGATCTTCCCCGAGCTGGCGTACCCGACCTACGACGTCGGCGCGCGGCTCGCCGGCGCGACGCCGCGAGCGGTCGACGGACTGTTCTCCCTCGGACCGGAGACTCCGAAGATCGTTTGGATCAACTCGCCGTCGAACCCCACCGGCAAGGTGCTGCCCGCCGACCATCTGCGCAAGGTCGTCACGTGGGCGCGGGAGCGCGGCGCCGTCGTCATCAGCGACGAGTGCTACATCGAGCTCGGCTGGGAGGCCGAGCCGGTCTCGGTGCTGCGCCCGGACGTCTGCGACGGAGACCACCGCGGCCTGATCGCGCTGCACTCGCTGTCCAAGCGCTCCAACCTCGCCGGATACCGCGCCGGCTTCATCACCGGGGACCCGGTCCTGATCACCGCGCTGCTCGAGGTGCGCAAGCACGCCGGCATGATCGTTCCTGCGCCGGTCCAGGCCGCCATGACGGCCGCCTATCGCGACGACGCGCACGTCGAGGAGCAGCGCGAGCGGTACGCCCGCAGGCGCGCCGTCCTCCGCACGGCCCTGGAGGCGCACGGCTTCCGCATCGACCACTCCGAGGCCGGGCTCTACCTCTGGGCGACCCGTGACGAGTCCTGCTGGGACACCGTGAAGGCACTGGCGGAGCTGGGCATCCTGGTCGCGCCCGGGGACTTCTACGGCACGGCGGGGGACCGGCACGTACGCGTCGCCCTCACCGCCACCGACGAGCGCGTCGACGCCGCCGTCGCCCGCCTCACCGCCTGATCCGCGCCCGAGGGCCGGTCTCGAAGTCCCGCTGCCCTACCGCGCGGCCGGCGGCTCGAGACAGGCCCTGGCGGGAGCCGGCGCCGTACCGGAAGAGCCCGGTCCGGGTCCGGCGGGGCCGCTCAGTCGGGCAGGTCGGCCACACGGGCGGCGACCGGGCCGAACAGATCGCCGATCGTGGTCAGGGCGGCGGCGTGCAGGGCGTCCGCCGCGATCGGGGCGCCGTCCGGGCCCGCCAGCGGCCGGGTCGCGCAGGCCTCGGCCACGACGGTGGGCCGGTAGCCCAGGTTGAAAGCGCCCTGAGCGGTGAACTGGACGCACATGTGAGTCATGAAACCCGCCAGCACCAGGTCCGGGCCGGCGTCCTGCCGACGCAGCACCTCCAGGAGGTCGGTCTCGTGGAAGGAGTTCGGGAAGCCCTTCACCACGACCGGTTCGCCGTTCTGCGGCGCGACACGGGCGTCGATCCGCCCGATCTCGGCGCGAATGTCGTACGGGCTGCCTTCGCCGCCGTCGTTGACGACGTGCACGACCGGGGTCCTGGCGGCACGGGCGCGGTCCAGTAGGCGGGCGGCGGCGTCCAGGGCGCGGTCGGCGCCGGGCAGCGCCATGACGCCGGTGCGGTAGGTGTTCTGGAAGCCGATCAGGATCAGGGTGCCGGCCGACAGCGACGGCAGCGCGCCGTCCAAGCCGATCACCTCGCGCAGCGTGGTCGAAACGGTCATCTTGTCCTCCTTGAGCTCGGAAATCGGGCAGGGCGAACCACCGGCCGGTCCAGGCCGGGGAAGAGAGAAGAGAGTCAGGCGGCGGTGCGGAACCGGCGCCGATAGGCCGCCGGGGTCGTACCGAGCCGCCGCCGGAACACCCGGTGCAGGGTCTCCACCGACCCCAGGCCGCACAGGTCGGCGACCCGTTTCAGCGGCTCGTCGGTGCCTTCCAGCAACCGCCGCGCCGCCTCGGCCCGCGCCGCCTCGACGTAGGCCGCGGGCGTGGTGCCGGTCTCCTTGCGGAAGACCCGGGTGAAGTGCCGTTCGCTCAGGCACAGGCGCTCGGCGAGCGCCGCCGCCGACAGGTCGGCGGCCAGGTTCGCGGTGATCCACGCCCGCAGCTCGTCGATGTCGCGGCGCTCGGCCGGGGCCTGCCACAGCGGGACGCTGAACTGGCTCTGCCCGCCCTGTCGCTTGAGGTACATCACCAACTGCCGGGCGACCGTCAGGGCGAGCCGTTCGCCGTGGTCCTCGGCGACCAGGGCGAGTGTGAGATCCATGCAGGCGCTGATGCCCGCGCCGGTCCACACGTTCCCCGACCGGACGTAGATCGGGTCGGGGTCCACCGTGATGTCGGGGTGGTCGGTGGCCAGCCGCTCGGCGGTCGCCCAGTGGGTGGTCGCGGTCCGGCCCGCCAGCAGCCCCGCGGCGGCCAGCAGGTGCGCGCCGACGCACACCGAGGCGACCCGGCGGGCGTGCCGGGCGGTGTCGGCGATCCAGCCGACCAGGTCCGGATCGATCACCGGCAGGCCGTCGCGATCCACCGCGCCGGGTATCACCAGGGTGTCCACGCGGTCGCGGACCTGGTCGAAGGTCAGGTCGGTGGCGAGCCGGACGCCGGCGCTGGTGCGCACCTGGCCGCCGTCCGGCCCGGCCAGCAGCACCTGGTAGGGCGTCCGGCCGGACATCTCCCGATTCGCGACCGCGAACACCTCCGCGGGTCCGGTGACGTCGAGGAGATCGACATCGGGGAAGACGGCGATGACGACACGGTGCGGAACGGGCATGCGTCCATTGTCATCGGCTCACCGCTGCGTCCGCCATGACCAGGTTCTGTCACATCCGGCCATCCGGCTGCGGCAGTGCGGTCAGTGGCCGGCCTCCGTGACGGGTTCCGGGGCCGGTTCCGGTGCGGGGCGCGCCTTCGGGCGGAGCACCGAGAAGGCCAGGATCGCGGCGGCGATCCCGCCGACCACGCCGACGATCGAGGTGGTCCGCATGGCGTGGGTGAAGGCGTCCTTGGCGGTACGGGCGAGCGCCGTGTCGCCGCGGGCGGCCGCGATGGCCAGCGCTTCGCCGATCGAGTGCCGCGCCGGCCCGGCGCCGTCCGGCATCGCGGCCGTGTAGGCGGCCGTGAGCACACTGCCCAGGACGGCGATGCTGAGCGCCTGGCCGACCTGCTGGACGGTGTCGTTGACGGCGGAGCCGACACCGGCGCGCTCGGGTGGCAGGGCGGCCAGCAGCGTCCCGTACGCGGCGGGTCCGGCCGTTCCGCTGCCCGCGCCCAGGATGACCAGGGCGACGGCCAGTTTCAGGTAGCCGTCGCCGGAGGCGATCGAGGCGAGCGCCGCGAAGCCCCCGGCGACCAGGATGAGCCCGGCGGCGAGCGCGACACGGGCGCCGAACCGCTTGTCCACGACGACGCCGACGCCGTTGAAGGCCATCGCGGCGACGACGAGGGGGATGAGCGCGAGACCGGCCTTCATCGGTCCGTAGCCCAGGACGAACTGCAGGTACTGGGTGAGCGCCAGCAGGCAGCCGCCCGCGGAGAAGGACAGCAGGACGATCGACAGGCTCGCGCCGCTGAAGTTGCGGTCGCGGAACAGGGCCATCGGCAGCATCGGCTCCGGGCACCGCCGCTCCCACAGGCCGAAGGCGGTGAGCGCCACCGCGGCCACGCCGAATCCGCCCAGCGTCTGTGGCGTGGACCAGCCGTCCTTGGCGGAGAAGATCACGCCCCAGACGAGGGCGGTCACCCCGGCCATCGACAGGATCGCGCCGACCAGGTCCGGGCGGCCGGCCGGTCCACGCGACTCGGGGATGATGAGCAGCGCCGCCAGGATGCCGAGCGCGGCGATCGGCACGTTGAGCAGGAACACCGACCCCCACCAGAAGTGCTGCAGCAGCAGGCCCCCGAAGGTGGGGCCGCCCACCGCGCCGAGCATGAGGACCGAGCTCCAGATGGCGATGGCCTTCTTGCGCTCCGCGTCGTCGAAGACCGTCGTCAGGATGGACAGGGTGCCGGGCATCAGAAACGCGCCGCCCACGCCCATCGCCGCGCGGGTCGCGATCAACTGGCCGGGGCTGCCCGCGAACGACGCGGCCAGCGAGGCGCCGCCGAACAGGACCAGCCCGATGATCAGCCCGCGGCGTCGGCCGTGGCGGTCGGACAGGCTGCCGGCGGTCAGCAGCAGCCCGGCGAAGACCAGGATGTAGGCGTCGAGGATCCACTGGATGTCGGAGTTGCTCGCGTGCAGGTCGCGGATGAGCGACGGGATGGCGACGTTGAGCACCGAGTTGTCGATGACCAGCACCAGCAGGCTCAGGCACAGCACGCCGAGGATCCACCAGCGGCGCGGATGAGAGGTCGACATGGGCGTCCGTTCGTACGGTGTTCGATTTTTCTCGCACACCGTACCACTGCTCTCGCACGGTGTATTAGTAAACTCGAACACCGTGCGAGCGCCGATAGGCTGGTGCTGCAAGTGACCCTGTTGAAGGACCGCGAATGTCGTCGAACGCTGACCCCCTGGCGAACTCCGTCTGGACGCGGCCGCCGCGCTCGCGCGGTGCGCAGCCGACGTTGAGCCGCGAGCAGATCGTGCGTACCGCCATCGAGCTGCTCGACGAGAAGGGGCTCGACGGCCTCAGCATGCGCCGTCTCGGCAGCCGGCTGGCCGCCGGGGCGACCTCGGCGTACTGGTACGTCGCGACCAAGGACGAGCTGCTCGAGCTGGTCCTCGACGAGGTCATGGGGGAGATCGAGGTCCCCGAGGTCGGGGCCGCGGACTGGCGGACCGCGGCCGCCGCCCTGGCGCACGGGCTGCGCGAGATGATCCTCCGGCATCCCTGGGTCGCCGGCCTGTTCGGCGTCCGCCCCGCCCTGGGGCCCAACGCGATGCGCATGAGCGATCGCATGGTCGGAGTGCTGACGGCCGCGGGCTTCACGGGCATGCCGGTCGCCTACGCCAGTTCGCTGCTGATGTCCCACGTCATCGGCTCCGCCACGATGGAGGCGGCGTGGCGGAGGTCGCTCGCTCCGGGCAAGACCGCGAACGAGGCGGTCGAGGACATGCGGCCGTACATCGACGACGTCGCCTCCCGCTACCCCGACTACGGCGGCTGGTGGCGGGAGAACCAGGATCTGGACGCCGACCACCTGCAGGACGAGAGTTTCACCTTCGCCGTCGAACGGCTCCTCGACGGCCTGCAGAGCTGGCTCGACCGCAGTGGCGAGGCCGGCCCGGCCTGAGCGGCAGTGGACCGAATCACATTCTGTCGGCTCGTGCGTAAGTGATAAATTACTGACGTCGATTGGTTCGAGCCGAGGGAGGCCGAAAGTGCGGCGCGAGATCTTCACCGACGAGCACGAGGCCTTCCGCGAGATGGTGCGGTCGTTCATCGCCAAGGAGATCGAGCCGTTCCACGAGCAGTGGGAGAAGGACGGCGTCGTCTCCCGCGACGTGTGGCTGGCCGCCGGGCGGCAGGGACTGCTCGGCATCGACATGGACGAGCGGTACGGCGGCGGAGGCGACCCGGACTACCGCTACTACGTCGTCCTCAACGAGGAACTGGCCCGCGCCGGGATCCACGGCCCCGGCTTCTCGGTGCACAACGACATCAACGGCGCGTACCTCAACCGCCTGGCCACCGACGAGCAGAAACAGCGGTGGCTCCCCGGCTACTGCTCCGGGGAGATCATCACCGCGATCGCCATGACCGAGCCGGCCGCCGGTTCCGACCTGCAGGGCATCCGCACCACCGCCGTACGGGACGGCGACGACTACGTCCTGAACGGGCAGAAGACCTTCATCTCCAACGGCATCCTGTCCGACCTGGTCATCGTCGTCGCGCGCACCGATCCGGACGCCGGGCACCAGGGCATCAGCCTCATCGTGGTCGAGCGCGGCATGAAGGGCTTCGAGCGCGGCCGCAACCTCGACAAGATCGGCATGCACGCCCAGGACACCGCCGAGCTGTACTTCGAGGACGTCCGGGTGCCCCGGGCGAACCTCCTCGGCGAGGAGGGTCAGGGCTTCATCTACCTCATGCAGAACCTCTCGAGGGAGCGCGTGTCGATCGGCGTCGGCGCGCTGGCCGGCGCGGAGCGGGCCTTCGAGCAGACCCTGGAGTACTGCAAGACCCGGGAGGCGTTCGGCCGGCCGATCGGGCGGTTCCAGCACAACCGCTTCACCCTGGCCGAGATGAAGACCGAGCTGACGGTGGCCCGCGCCTTCACCGACCGGTGCATCGTCGAGCACGCCGCCGACCGCCTGGGCGCGGAGGAGGCCTCGATGCTCAAGTGGTGGAACACCGAGCTGTGCAACCGGGTCATCGACCGCTGCCTGCAGTTGCACGGCGGCTACGGGTACATGAGCGAGTACCCGATCGCCAAGGCGTACCTCGACGCGCGCATCCAGACGATCTTCGGCGGCACGACCGAGATCATGAAGGAGATCATCGGTCGGGGCCTCGGCGTGTAGACCGCTGGGATTGCGCCGGTGCGGTGGGGCCGTCCGGCACGGCCTCGTCGGTCTCCGCCGGCCGCCGGATCACGGAGTCCTTCGGATCGATCGCGGCGTCGGCGGCGTCGGCCGGTTCCACGGTGCCGTCCTCTCCCTGCGGGGCGCCGAGGCGTCGCAGGACCGGGCTCAGCGCCAGCGCGACGAGCAGGTTGACCGCCACGGCGAGGACCCCCGCGTACACCGTCAGCTCGGTGTGCAGGCCCAGGTGACTCAGCGCGTACTGCGCGCTGCCCCAGTGCGGGCGGATCTGCTGTCCGGTGGACACGTTCACGGCCGGCGTGACGTACAGCATCCACAGGCCGCTGCCGATGCCGGCGGCCCAGCCGGCCAGCAGCGCCCATCGATGGAGCCGGCGGGCGTACAGGCCGAGCACCAGCGCCGGCAGGGTCTGCAGGACGATGACACCGCCGATGAGCTGCAGGTCGATGGAGAACTGCGGGTTGATCAGCAGGATGACGGCCACCGCGCCGACCTTCACCACCAACGACGCCAGCTTGCTCGCCCGCGCCTGGGCGGCGGGGGAGGCGTTCGGTCGGACGTACTCGGTGAAGACGTTCCGGGTGAACAGGTTCGCCGCCGCGATCGACATGATCGCCGCCGGGACCAGGGCGCTGATCCCGATGGCCGCGAAGGCGACGCCCGCGAACCAGTGCGGCAGCAGCGAGTCGTACAGCAGCGGGACGACGGTGTTGGCGTCCGGCTTGCCGCCCGACGTGACGGGCTTGATGCCGGCCGCGACCGCCATGTACCCCAGGAGCGCGAGCAGTCCGAGGATCAGGGAGTAGGCGGGCAGCGCCGCCATGTTCCGGCGTACGGCGTCGCGGTTCTTCGCCGCCAGCACCCCCGTGACCGAGTGGGGGTAGAGGAACAGAGCCGCCGCCGAGCCGAACGCGAGCGTCGAGTATCCGAGCGCGGTGCCGGACGGCAGCAGCGTCCCGTCGCCGGTGCCCTTCGAGTGTGCGAACTTGGCGTCGGCGGCGTGGAAGATGTGACCCCAGCCGCCGAGCTTGGCCGGGATGTACAGCACCGCCACGAGCACCACGATGATGATCAGCGCGTCCTTCACGAAGGCGATGAGCGCGGGCGCCCGCAGTCCGGACTGGTACGTGTACGCGGCCAGGACGGCGAACGCCAGGACGATCGGCCAGTCGCCGTGCACGCCCGTGGCCTTCAGCACCGCCTCGACGCCGACCAGTTGCAGCGCGATGTAGGGCATCGTGGCCACGATGCCGGTGACCGCGATGGCGAGCGCGAGCAGGCCCGAGCCGTACCGGGCGCGGACGAAGTCGGCCGCCGTGACGTACCCGTGCCGCCGCGAGACGGTCCACAGCCGCGGCAGCAGCAGGAAGACCATCGGATAGACCACGATGGAGTACGGCACGGCGAAGAAACCGGTCGCGCCGGCCGCGAAGACCAGGGCCGGAACGGAGACGAAAGTGTATGCGGTGTAGAAGTCGCCGCCGATCAGGAACCACGTGAGCCAGGAACCGAAATTCCGGCCGCCGAGCCCCCATTCGTCCAGGTGGTCGAGATGCTCCGCGCGCCGCCACCGGGATGCCGCGAATCCCATGCCCGTGACGAGGGCGAACACCACGATGAGGATCGTCAGCTCGGTCCATTTCATTGCGGATCATCCCTGGTCGCGCGATAGACGATCACGATGAGCGCGATGGTGACCGGAACCCAGGCCAGCTGGTACCAGTAGAAGAACGGGACCCCGAAGAACTCCGGGCCCCGGCGGTCGTACACCACCGGAACCAGCGTTCCCACAAGGGGGAGCAGCAGTAGTGCCTTCATAGGTTCCGATAATGCCCCGTTCCGGCGTTTTTAAGGGGTTGAATTTTCGGTAATCATCACGCTTACATTTTGCTCTCGTCGTCATTGAAACAATGATTGGGTGCGGCTGGCGGGGTCGTGAGAATAACGAGCAGGCACGCCTGATCGGAGTCATCGCCCTTTCCCGAGCCCACACGAGGAATGAACGGTCATGAACGGCGCTGAGAGCCTGTTGCGTACGGCGGCGGCCCACGAAGTCGACGTCTGCTTCGCGAATCCGGGAACCACCGAACTACCACTGGTGAGCGCGCTCGACCGGGTCGGCGGCATCCGGCCGGTGCTCGGCCTCCACGAGGCCGTCTGCGTCGGCGCCGCCGACGGGTACGGGCGGATGACGGGCCGGCCCGCCCTGACGCTCGTGCACCTCGGCCCGGGCCTCGCCGACGGCCTGGCCTGCCTGCACAACGCGCGGCGCGCGGGCACCCCGGTCGTGGCCCTGGTCGGTGACCAGGCCACCTGGCACCTCGCCGCGGACGCCCCGCTGACCACCGACCTCGATGCGGTCGCCGCCCCCTTCTCCACGTGGACCGGGCGGTCGACGTCCGCGGCCGGAATGGCCGCCGACCTCGCCGAAGCCGTCGAACGGTCCCGGCGCGGCCCCGTCTGCCTGATCCTGCCCGCCGACCTCGCCGACGAGCAGGTCGAGTCCGGCGACTCCACCTCGCCGGTCCTGGCCCCGGACCACGCCGCCGGCGCCTCCGCGTGGACTCCGGTCGACGAGGAACGCGTCGCGGCCGCGGCCGACGCGCTGCGCGGTTCCGGTCCGGTCGTCCTGTTCCTCGGCGGCCTGGCACTGTCCCGGCCGGGTCTGCTGGCGGCGGACGCGATCGCGCGCGCCACCGGCTGCCGGCTGGTGCACGAGACCTTCCCCGCGCGCGTCGAACGCGGCGGCGGCCTGCCCGCGCCGATGCGCCTCCCGCACGTGTACGCCGACGCCGCGGCCACCCTGGAAGGGGTGGAGACGGTCATCCTCGTCGGCGCGCGCGAGCCCGTCAGCTCCTTCGGCTACCCCGGCCTGCCCAGCAGCCTCGTCCCCGCCGACGCCGCCGTCCAGTCGCTGGCCGGCGCCCCGCAGGACTCCTCCGACGACGCCGTGAACGCCCTGGAGCGCCTCGCCGAACGGGTCGCCGGCGGGGAAGGGACGCCGCCCGCACGCGGCACCACGCGGCACCGGCAGCTCACCGTCCCCTCCGGAGTCCTCACGCCCGAGACGCTGTCGGTCACGGTGGCCGCCGGGCAGCCCGAGGGGGCGATCGTGGTGGACGAGTCGCTCACCGCCGGCTTCGACTACCACCAGGCCGCGATCCCCGCCCCCGAGCACACCTGCATGGTGGCCCAGGTCGGCGGCGCGATCGGGCACGGGCTGCCGCTCGCCACCGGCGCGGCCATCGCCTGCCCGGACCGCCCCGTGATCGCCCTCCAGGCCGACGGCAGCGCCCTGTACACCATCCAGGCGCTGTGGACCCAGGCCCGCGAGGACCTCGACGTCACGACCGTGCTGTGCAACAACCAGAGCTACGAGATCGTCAAGATGGAGATGAAGAACGCGGACCGGCCGTTCGGCAACGCCTCCCGGTCGTTGCTGAGCCTGAACGGGCCGGAGATCGGCTGGAGCGCGCTCGCGGAGGGGCTGGGCGTCCCGTCCATCCGCGTCACCACCGCCGAGGAGCTCGCGGGGGCGCTGAAAGCCGCCCTGTCCGAGTCCGGACCGCACTTCATCGAGGCGGTCATCCGGCAGTGACTTCTCCCGGGTAGTCCTGTCAGGACGTGGGTAAGGCAAGCGCGTGCTCAGACGAACCCAACCACGGAAGGGCCGCGAGATGCTCGACCGACGCGATGACGTCGCGACGCGGGAGCGCGCCGACACGGCGCGGTCCCGCTCCGGATCGGTCGTCGACCTCCTCAACCGGGCCGCCACGCGGATGCCCGTACCGATCATGCTGGCGGGCGCCGTCTGCGTCGCCCTGTCCTCGGTCTTCGTGCCTCTCACGCACGTCTCGACCGGAACGGTCACCTTATTCCGCAGCCTGCTCTCGATGCCGTTCCTGATCCCGATGGCGCTCTCCGAGGCGCGGACGGCGTCGGCCCGGCCGCCGAACTCGCGGTGGATGGCCTACATCGCCGGTGTGCTCCTGGCGGGTGACATCCTGCTGTGGAACCAGGCGATCGCCGACAGCGGCGCCGGCATCGCGACCGTCATCGTGAACGCCCAGGTGATCCTGGTGCCCCTCCTCGGCTGGATCTTCCTCCGGGAGCGGCCGACCGCGGCGTTCGCCGCGGTGGTGCCGGTCATGCTCGCCGGGGTGGCGCTCGCCGGGGGCGTCGTCGGGGGTGGCTCCGGGAAGAACCCGACGCAGGGCGCGATCTTCGCCGCAGCCGCGGCGCTCTGCTACGCGGGCTTCCTCTTCCTGCTGCGCCAGGCCAGCGACGACGACCACATCGTCGTGCCCGTCACCGAGTCGGCCGCCGCCTCCGGTGTCGTGGCGCTCATCGTCGGCCCATTCTGGCACGGCCTGGACCTGCTGCCGGGCTGGCCGGCGTTCGGCTGGCTGGCCGCCATCGCCCTGGCCGGGCAGGTGGCGAGCTACCTGCTCATCGCCAGCGCGCTGCCCCGCATGTCCGCCTCGGTCGGCGCGGCGCTCCTGCTGCTCCAGCCGGTCGGCTCGGTGCTCCTGGGCGCCGTCATCCTGGGCGAGCGTCCCACGCTGCTGCAACTCGGCGGCTGCGCGGTCGTCCTGGTCGCCCTCTACCTCGCCACCCTCGCCGCCCGCCGCGGCGACTCCGGCGACGAACAGACCGATCACTCGGAAGCCGAGTCCCCCCAACGCTCCTGAGTCAACGGCCGCGTACGCCGGGGCCGACACCGGCGTACGCGGCTGGGCGAGAAGTTGTCAATGGACCGGTCCACCCCGATTTCGGTGCACCGTGGTGAAACGGGGCGCGCGCGCAGAATGCTCGGTGAACTCCACGTTCCCCGCCCGACATAAAGGACAAAGCGCGTTAAATAGGCCGACTCTTCTGGCGTTCTCCGAGACTTATGTACGGCCGAGGCGACGTGCGCCCCCTGGCCGAGGCGCCTCAACGGCGCAGGTCGTCCGGCCGCCGATCGGTGCGCCCGAGCGGACAGCGGCCATCGCCGTCACGATTGGGGCAGCAGGCCACGGCCAGGTCGACGAAGCCGCCGCCTCGCAGCCACCACGCCCACACGACGTCGTTGCCCCGGCGCAGGATGTCCAGGGCGTTCGCGGCCATGGTCTCCAGGGACGGCGCCTGCCGTTGTTGTTCGAGGTGCATCCGCTGGTCGGCGATGTCGGCGTACTGCTGCGCCAGCCAGGCCACCGCGTCGGTGGGGTCGTCCCAGGTGCCTTTGACCATCCGTGCGGGTTTGGTGAGCCAGGCGCTGGTGGCCTCGGGCGGGACGACGGCGGTCTGGAACTCGGTGGTGCCGGCGCGGCGTGCGTCGTCGAACGGTTTGATCGCCTCGCCGGGGCCGCGGTACAGGTACGCGTGGAAGTGCACTGGCCAGTCCTTAGGATCGTGGGTGCGTCCCCCCGACTTCGCCTCGGGGGGACGCACCATCACTCACCGCATGCCGATGACGGCGATCTCGACGCAGGCCTCACCGTCCTCGCCGGTATAACCACCGCACCGACGCACGGCCTTGCGCCACACCGCTTCCTTCACGAACTCCACCTCCTCCCTGCCCTCGTTGTGAAGGAGATGGAGGCCTCGGGAGCGACCCCCTCAAGCCGCCCCGAGGCCTCCTGCCCGCACGACCGTTCTCAGGGGGGTGAACGGCCGTACGGAGTCTGGGCGGATTTCGGACCTGAGAAAGTCCGTGGAATCACAGGACCGCCGTGCGCGGCGGCGAGTTCAACCTCCTGGCAGTGCCGCAGAAGCTGCCGTGGGTCGCGGTCGTAGATGATGGTGGGCTCCGCGCCGAACTTGGCGAGAGCGGCGTACTCGCGCGGGTACCAGCACCACATGACCAGCCAGTTCGGCGCGGCGGCCTGGATCGCGGCGAGTTCGGCGGGGGACGGGTCCGACCGCACACGTCGAGGAGGCCGCGGTGCCGCAGGTCGGTCGGGTTCAGGAACCAGAATGCCGACGACGGCGAGAATCCGCCGGATCACCGCTCGGCTCCGGCCGTCCCGTCGGTGCGGAGCACGTTGACGATGCGGCGGCCCGCCTCATCGACGTCTTCTGCGGGCACCATCGGCTCGTACTCGGATGGCGCGTCGCGGGTCGTCCCGGACCACTGCCAGTGCCACCACAGGCCGCCTTGGTGCACGCGGAGAACAAGCGGCTGGCTCATCCGGGCGTTGCGAGGATTGCGCACCTCGACGGTTCCATCTCGGTCAACGGTGACGTTCAGGCCCTGCCGTATGAGAAGAGGTGCGAGCCGTAGAACCGCTGCCTTGATGACGTCGGTCGATGGGGTGTGCGTGGTGTGGGCTTGCACCCGACCTCCTGAAATCCGTGGTTGGCCAGTCACTTAGAGTGAAGACCTGCGGGCCAGGCGTCGTCACCGTGATACTGGGGGACGTACACGGACACGAGAGCTCGTATCCGCGAATCCCCCCGGCCGAGGTGCACGCAACATGTCAGCCGAGTCGAAACGCATTGGCGCGCGCCTGCGCTCCGAACGCCTCAAGCGTTGTATGAGCGTCGCCGCGCTCGCCGAAGCACTCCGCGATGTCGCCAGCGAACGCGACCGTCGGAGCATGCCCAAGCTGGAGGATTTACGGCGGACGATCCGTGGCCACGAGTCCGGCGAGCACCCACCCGGCCCGCGGTACCAGATGCTGTATGCCACGGTGTTCGACCTTCCCGTAGAGGAATTGTTCGGTACGAGGCAGCCGGCGAAGAGAGCAGAACCGGCCGGCCAGGGCCGACCGAAGTCGCTCGCAGATGCGGCGCCTGACGACGAGATCGAGTCGTTGGAACTCGCGCGTAGAGCCGCGGCGACCGACGTCGGTGCCGAGACGCTTCAGCGGCTTCGGCAAGCCGTTGATGACCTGGCCGTCGCCTACCCACGGACGCCACCGGCCGAGCTGCTTGAGCGGATACGCCAGCACTTGGCCTATGTCACGCGGTTGCTCGACGCCCGCAAGACCCTGACCGAGCATCGAGGACTTCTGGTCGTTGGGGGCTGGCTTTCCCTGCTCGAGGCGACATGCCACATCGACCTGCATCAGCGTTCGGCCGCCCAGGCCCGGCTGCGCACGGCTGCCGGTCTCGCCGAGGACGCCCGGCACGCTGAGATGGCGGCCTGGTGCCTGGAGACCCAGGCGTGGCAGGCGCTCACGGATGGCGGCTACCGGCAGGCCGTGACCTTGGCCCAGGGCGCCCAGGCCGTCGCACCTGTCGGAAGCTCGGCCTATATCCAAGCGTCCGCGCAGGAAGGGCGGGCCTGGGCCCGCCTGGGGGCGGCCCGTGAGACACATACACAGATCGACAGGGTTGCCGCACTGACCGCCAACCTGCCGGCGCCCGACCGGCCAGAGCACCACTATCAGTACGACCCGGCGAAGGCCGACGCCTACACCGCGACGACGCTGGCGTGGCTCGGTGATCCCGCTGCCGAGCCATATGCCCGGCAGGTACTCGCCAGGATGGAGGCACCTGCGGACGGCAGGGTGCGGGCACGTCGCGTGGCATCTGCACGACTGGACCTGTCGCTTGCCCTGGTCGCAGCCGATCGGCCGGACGAAGCCGCCCAGGAGACGTTGACGGCCGTCACGAGCGGCGTACTCGTGCCGTCGAACTATTGGCGCGCCGCAGAGGTCATCAGCGCGGTGCGGACCGCCGGCGTACCGGGGGCGGCCGAGCTCCAGGAGGCCTACAGAGAGTTGTGCCGTACGACGGACGGCTGACGGCCCATTTGCTTATGCCGTTGCGGATCTCATCGGTGAGGCTGAGTGGCTTCTCAGGACGTCGCCCGAGTCACCCATTCCAGGTACGCCTCCGAGCCTCCCAAGGGAGTGAAGGAGACTTCCGGGTTGTCCCACGGATGCGCGGCGATGAGATGTGCCTCGAGGTCCGGATAGCAGTCCTTGGTCGTCTTGAGGATGATCTGCCACTCCTCGCCGGTCCCGAATTCACCGAGATGCCAGAATGCGGTGGCCAACGGTCCGGACACCTGCCCGGACGCGGCCAGTTTCGCCTTGACCGCCGAGTTCAGCAGGCTGATCGCCGCATCACGACTCCCTGCGGCCGTCGACACCTGTACGTATCCCGTCATGCAACGGAGCGTAGACGCGACTGAGAAGAGCGTCAGGCCGCCGCGCGTCCCAGTTCGGGAGCGGCCTGACCGTCGCTGTTGCCACTTTGCCGTCGGTGTGGCCGGCCGAACGTCCGGATCGTCTGATGTGCCGCGTCACCAACGGCGGCAAAGTTCTGTGTTCTTCGATACGGGCGGCCGAGATGCCGGGGGCGGATGTGCGGAAGTCTCGGTTAACGTCGGGCGTTTCGTCTGGCAAAGAGGGCAAGGCGCGCCAAGCCGGGCGGCTGTTGGGGCATTCTCCGAGACTTCTGCGCCGCGGGAAGGGGCCTTCGCGCTCCTACTCTGAACCGCTCCTTCTTGACCATCAGCAACTCGTCACCGTGCAGCGTCCACGAGCGGACGTCGTCCGCGCTGATCGCTTCGATGAGCCCGGGCGAGAAGATCTGGGCGGCCCATTCCGGGTCGTCGGTGACGATCGCGAATCGCCGGTCGAAGTCCGCGTCGCCGATCTCGATGGACAACTGATGCTTCAGGCCCACCGTGCGCAGCACGTTCGAGATCGCCCCGCGCGCCTCGACTCGGGTCTCGGGGCCCGGACCAGGCAGGCGCACGCAGAGGATGACCAGATCGTGGATGACGCGCCGGCCCTCGCCCGAGCGCGATGTCATGTACATGGCATCCGCGATCGTCACCGGGAAGCCGTCGACGGTCCCGGACGCCATCCGCCGGACTGCGAATCCCGGCAGGCCAGGGACGCGATCCCGCCACTCGGCCCAGGCGTCTCCCCCTTGGAGAGACCATCCGTTGGAAGCGGCCCAGGCCGCCAGTGCCTTGGCCGTGCTGCGCTGAGCCCCTCCGCGAGCCACCTGAACACCGACGGCGATCAGCAACAGCAGGATGATGACAATCAGAAACGCCAAGGAAGCTCCACGATCGGACCGGTGCCAGGCGCGTCACGCTACCGCCACGGGCCCGTTCGACTGCCGCTCAAGCCCAGGGCCACGAGAGCGGTCCGGCCCGGTGAGAGCCCGTCGACGCGGTGAGTGGGGTGTCGGCCTAGCCGTCGCTGTTGCCACCTTGCCGCTGGTGTGGCCGGTTGAATGCCGGATTGTCGGATCTGGCCCGTCGCCAGCGGCGGCAAGGTCCCCATGTCCCCGGTGGGTGTCAGGCGGTGGCGCGGTCGAGGCAGACGGCGGGGGCTGATGGCTGCTCTCGGAGGAAGCGGGCGGCCTCGCGGCGGTGGCGGGCGGGGCTGCCGAGGAAGGCGGCGTCGATGGCGGCGCGGCGGTAGAAGAGCTGGGCGTCGCAGTCGTCGGTCATGCCGACCGCGCCGTGGATCTGCACCGCCTCGGCGGCCACCCGGCGCGCCGTGTCGCCGGCGGTGGCGACCGCCTCCAGGCCGCTCATCGTGGCGTCGCCCCCGCTGTCGGCGAGCCAGGCCGCGTGGTGGGTGAGCAGCCGGGCGGCCTCGACGTCGGTGGCCGCCGTGGCCAGCCGGAAGGCGAGGGACTGGAAGCGGCCGATCGGCTGCCCGAACTGGCGGCGTTCGCGCGCGTAGGAGACCGTGAGGTCGAGCGCGCCCTGGGCCAGTCCGACCAGGTGGGCGGCGTGCCGGATCCGGGCGGCGGACACCGCCGCGGCCCAGGCGTCCGCGAGCGCGCCCGGCGTGCCGATCCAGTCGCCGGTCGCCCCGACGACGGGGTCGAAGTCCACGGTGTACAGGTCGCCCTCGGCGATGTCCTCGTGCCGGGTGACCGTGACGGCGGCGTCGTCACGGGGGATGAGCCCGCACCGCAGTCCGTTCGGCGTCGTGCCGGCGACGAGCAGGAGGTCGACGTCGGCGGCGAAGGGCACGTACCGACGGGTCATCTCGACGGTGCCGTCGGCGGGCATCGGGGCGGGCTCGGTGAGGGTGCGGTCGCCCCGGTCCCGGGCCGCGACCGCGACCGTCGCGCCCTCGGCGATGCGGTCCAGGCCGCGGGCGCCGGCCGGGCCCGCGCCGCGCAGCAGGTCGGCGGCGAACAGGGTGTCGAGGAGCGGGCTCTGGTACAGCGCGGCGCCCGCCAGCTCGGCCAGGACGACGGCGCCCGAGAGCCCGGCGTCCTCGCCGCCGTGAGCGGCGGGCAGACCCAGGCGTACCGCGCCGAGGTCGACCATCGCCTCCCACATCAGCCGGCGGGCCCGTACGTCGTGCTCGGTCAGCGGGCCGCCGACCTGCCGGCCGCCCGTCCGGCGGATGGCGGGAACCAGTTCGTCGGTGAACAGACGCTCGAAGCGCTGCCGGATCTCGCGCTGCCGGTCGCTCGGTGCGAACCGCACGGTGGTCCTCCTCGTCTCGGTGGGGCGTCAGGTCAGCAGCTGCAGGCCGACGGAGGCGATCAGGTACTGCATGATCTCCGAGGTCCCGGCGGAGAGCGTGAAGCCGGTGGCCTCGCGGTGGCCGTTCTCCAGCACGCCGTCGTACAGGGCCCGGTCGTCCCGGGCGGACAGGACCGCGTCGAGTCCCAGCAGGTCGATCCCGGTGTGGGTGATCCGTTTGAACAGCTCGGTGGCGTACCACTTGGCCATCGCGGTCCCGACGTTTTCGAGACGGCCCTCGCGCAGCTCGGTGATGACGCGCCAGGAGAACAGCTCCGCGGCGCGGGCCTGCGCGTGCAGGTCGACGAGGCGTTCGGCGGCGCACGGGTCGCCCAGCTCGCCGATCTCGTCGAGGCGGCGCACGATCAGGTCGAGCAGCCGCCGGGCCTTGGCCTGGAATTCCAGGCCGGTCCGCTCGACGGGGATCACCCGGTTGATCACCTGGTAGCCCTCGTCGACCTCGCCGAGGACGTCATCGCGGGTCAGCCGGATGCCCTCCAGGCTGACGTCGCTGAAGGCGTCGTCGGAGATGCTCGGGATCGTGCGGACGGTGACGCCCGGCGTGCGCAGCGGCACGACGAACAGCGTGATGCCGTGCGCCGCCACCTCGGACTCGGTCGTACGGGCGGCGCAGAGCGCGAAGTCGGCGAACTGCGACTTCAGGCTGTAGATCTTGCGTCCGTACAGCCGCCAGCCGTCGCCGTCGGGGACGGCACGGGCTCGCAGCGCGCTCAGGTCGGAGCCGACGCCGGGCTCGCTGTAGAGCACGCTCGCCGCCTGCTCGCCGCGGGCGAGCGGGGGCAGGAGGCGGTTCTTCTGCTCCTCGGTGCCGACCATCTGGATGATCAGGCCGACGATGTCGACGCTGACGATGTGCACCAGGTCGGGCACGCCGTGCCGGATCAGCTCCTCGGTGAGGATCGACTTCTCGACGATCCCGCGGCCGAGCCCGCCGTACTCCTCGGGCCAGTTCACGGCGAGCCAGCGCCGCTCGCCGAGCCACCGGTACACCTCGAGCAGCCCCGGCTCGTCGCGGGCCGGTCGGTGCCGGACCTCGTCGACGACCTTGCGTACCGCGTCCTGGGACAGGAAGTCGCAGACCTCCCGCCGGAAGGACTCCTCGTCGGGACTGAGCCCGTACTCCACCGACATCACCTCATTCGCCGCCGGTCTCGCGACCGGCGGCAGCCTCGTCCAGGATTCGGCCCAGTTCGGCCGCGAGCGTGTCCACGTTCGGCTGTTGGAGCATCGTGTAGTGGGTGCCCGGCACGGTGCGCTCCACGATGTCGCCCGAGATCAGCTGCTCCCACCCGCCGTCGTACTGGCCCTCCTTCGCGCCGAGCGAGACGAGCGAGCCGTCGTAGTGGCCGGGCCGGTAGGTGAGGGCGGTGGCCGCGTTGGCCATGAACACCTGGATCCGCCGGCCGAGCTCGTCGCGGATGTCGGCAGGGATGCGGCCGCTGTGCTCCAGCGCGTCCACCACCTCGGCGGTCTGCTCCTCGGGGGGCAGCTCGACGATCCGCTCCCAGTCGACCTGCGGCGGCTCCTTGCCCTGCAGGCCGGACAGGTCGTGCGCGAAGGACTCCAGCATCTCCGTGTGCGTGGGCGGCTCCTTCAGCTGCGGAGGCACCGCCGAGTCCATCAGCACCACCAGACGTACGGTCTCGCCGTCGGCCTGGAGCTGCCGGGCCATCTCGAAGGCCAGCGTCCCGCCGATGGACCAGCCGCCCAGCAGGTACGGGCCGTGCGGCTGGATCTCGCGCACGGCCTCCAGGTAGCGGGCGGCCATCCCCGGGACGTCGGGCGGGTCGGCCTCGCCGTGCAGGCCGACGGCCTCGATGCCGTAGAACGGCTGCCGCTCGTCGAGCAGCCCGGCGAGCCGGAGGTACGGGACGGCCGACCCGCCGGAGGGGTGCATGCAGAAGAACGGGGTGCGGTCGCCCTCGGTGCGGATCGGCACGAGCCAGTCGGGCGTCGCCGGCCCGGAGCCAGAGCCGGAGCCAGAGCTGGAGCCGGAGTCGCCGTCCGTCGCGCCGCCTCCGCCGCGCTCGTCGACCAGCGACGCCATCTTCCGGATGTCCTGGGCGAGCAGCACGTCGCGGTTCTCCAGCCGTACGCCGGTCTGCTCCTCGATCCGGTTGAGGAGCCGGATGAGGTTGAGCGAGTTGCCGCCCACGGAGAAGTAGTTGTCGCCGGGGCCGACCGGGTCGTCGCCGAGCTCGAGGACGTCGCGGATCAGGTCGATGAGCGTACGTTCGGTCGCGGTCGGCGGCCGGTCGGCGGCGTTGTCCCGAGCCGGGCCGGGCGATCCCCCCTCGCCCGCGGCGGGGAGACGGGACTTGTCGAGCTTGCCGCTGGCGTTGCGCGGGATCTCCTCGAGCGGGATCAGCTCGGCGGGCACCATGTGCGCGGGCAGCTCGTCGGCCAGGCCGTCGCGCAGCGCGTCGGCGTCGAACCCGTCCCCGACGACGTACGCGACGAGGCGCTGCCCGCCGGGGCCGTCCTGCGCCGCGACCGCGGCCTCGCGCACCTCCGGCCGGGAGGTCAGCGCGTGCTCGACCTCGCCCGGTTCGATCCGCAGGCCGCGGATCTTGATCTGGTCGTCGGCCCGGCCGACGAACTGCAGGTTGCCGTCGGACCGCCAGCGCACCAGGTCGCCGGTGCGGTACATCCGCTCCCCGGGCGTGAACGGGTCCTTGATGAACCGTTCGGCGGTGAGCTCGGCGCGGTTCAGGTAGCCGCGGGCCAGCCCGGTGCCGCCGATGAACAGCTCGCCCGGCACTCCCACCGGCACCGGCTCGAAGTTCCGGTCCAGGACGTACGCGCGGTGGTTGCCCATCGCGCGGCCGATCGGGGGCATCGCGCGCAGCGGCTCGTGCGGGCACCGGTAGTCGATGCACGCGACGGTCGCCTCGGTCGGCCCGTACCCGTTGTGGAACTGCCGCCCTTCGGTGTTCCACCGGTTGACGAGCTCGCCGGGGAACGGCTCCAGCCCCACGAACAGCGCCCGCAGGTCGGGCAGCGCCTCGGGGTCGAGCAGCTTGAGGACGGCGGGCGGCAGGTCGGACAGCGTGACGCGCTCCTCGCGCATCAGCGCGGTGAGCCGGTCGGGGTCGAGGAGCTCCTCGCGCGGCGCCGCGACCACCACGGCGCCGTGTCCGAGGGCGGCGTAGATGTCGAAGACGCTGACGTCGAAGGCCAGGTTCGCGAACTGCAGGATCCGGTCGTCGGGGGTGATGCCGAACAGGTCCCGGCAGTTGGCCACGAAGTTCACCACGGCGCGGTGGCTGATCATGACGCCCTTCGGCGTGCCGGTCGAGCCGGAGGTGTAGATGACGTACGCCAGGTCGTCGGGGCCGGCCGGGCAGGGCGGTGGGCCCGGTTCCCGGCTCGCGAGCGCGTCTCGCAGGTCGTCGTCGTCCAGGAGCAGGAGGTCGACGCCGTCCGGCAGCCGGTCGGCCAGGGCGCTCGTCGTGATCACCAGGTCGGCGCGGGAGTCCTCGAGCTGGAACGCGATCCGCTTCGGCGGGTACCCCGGGTCGAGCGGCAGCCAGGCGCCGCCGGCCTTGACGACCGCGAGCTGCGCGATCGGCGCGTCGGGGCCGCGGTCCAGCAGCAGCGCGACGAGCCGCCCGGTGCCGACGCCGTGCTCCTCGGCCAGCAGACGGGCCAGCCGGTCGGAGCGCTCCGTCAGCTCCGCGTAGGACACCGTCCGGCCCTCGAAGCGGACCGCGGGCGCGTCGGGCCGTTCGGCCGCCCGCTCCGCGACGACCTCGTGCAGCAGCCGCCCGTCGGTCGGGTGCGGCCGGGGCTCGGGGTTCCACTCCCACAGCATCCGCCGGCGTTCGTCCGCGCCGAGGATCGGCACGCGGCCGATGGGCCGGTCGGGGTCGTCCGTGGCCGCGTCCAGGGCCGTGCGCAGGTGACCGGCGAGCCGCTCGATCCGGCCGGCCTCGAACAGCTCCGTCGCGTACGCGATGCGGAGCCGCGCCCCGCCGTCCGGCGTCTCGACCACCTGGAGCGTCAGGTCGAACCGGTCGCCGCCGCAGGCGACGGGCAGCTCTTCGACGGCCAGCTCGCCGAACCGCTCGTGCACCCCTTCGACCAGGGAGAACGCGACCTGCGCCGGGTCGGCGCCGAGCGCGTCGGCCAGCGTCCCGTACGGGGTGTCTCGGTGGTCCAGGGCCTCGGTGAGCGACTCTTCGGCGCGTCGTACGAGCTCGCCGAAGGCCGGGTCGCCGGACAGGTCGGCGCGCACGACGAGCGTCCGCGCGTACGGGCCGGCCGCCCCCCGCAGCGCCTCCCGGGTCCGGCCGTCCACGACCACGGCGGCGGCGAAGTCGTCCTGGCCGGTGTACCGGGCCAGGACCAGGAGGAGCCCGGCCAGCAGCACGCCGCGCGGGTCGGCGAGGCCGCGGACCTTCGCGTACAGCTCGGGCGGCAGCGCGGACTCGTGCACGGCCCCGGCCCACGACCGCCGGGCGGGCCGCGGGGCGTCGGTCGGCAGGTCGAGGGCGGGCAGGTCGGCGAGGCGTTCGGTCCAGTGGTCCAGCTCGCGTTCGAGGTGCTCCCCGCCGCGGTACGTCCGCTGCCACGCGGCGAAGTCCACGGACTGCGCCGCCGGGCCACCGCCCTCCCAGGGGACCCGGCCGCACACCTCCCGTACGACGTCGCGGAGGGAGAAGGCGTCCGCGACGATCCGGTGGGCGGCCAGGACGAGCACGCTCTCGTCCTCTCCCGTCAGGAGGAGACGGAACCGCAGGAGCGGGCCCGCGGCGAGGTCGAAGGGGTGCTCGACGGCCGCGCGCAGCACCTCGGCGCACCGCCGGTCGCGGTCCGGCCCGTCGGCCCCGCGCAGGTCCACGACGGGGACCGCGTCCGAGGGCAGGCCGTCCGGCGGGGGATCGACGATCTGGTGGGGAACGCCGTGCGCGCTGTCGAAGCGCGTCCGCAGCGGCTCGTGCCGGGCGATCGCGGCCGCCAGCGAGCGCCGGATCGTCACCGCGTCCGGCCGGCCGCGCAGGCGCACGGCCACCACCTCGACCGCGACCTCCGGCGGCAGCCCGGCCATCGCGTCGAACCACAGGCGTTCCTGCTCGAACGTGAGCGGGTGCCGGCCGCCCCGGTCCACCGGGGTGATGGGCGCGGCGGCGTGCTGCGCCGCGCGGCTGCGGCGCCACCGGAGGTCCAGGAGCGCCCGCCGCACGTCCTCGAGTCGGTCTTCCCTCTCCGTCACCGTCATCCCGGTATCGCCCCTCAGTCGATGTCGCCCAGCGCCTCGAGAACCGCGTCCACCACCGCGTCCGGCGTAATGCCGCTCCGTTCCAGGAGGTAGGGATGGTCGCCGGCCATGGAGACGAACTCGTCGGACACTCCGACGCGGCGGACCAGCACGGGCAGCCGGCCGGCCAGCGCCTCGCTGACGGCGGCGCCCAGACCGCCGTGCTCCCAGTGCTCCTCGACGGAGATCACCAGCCGGCTCTCGCGCGCGTGCTCCACGAGCGTGGCCACGTCGAGCGGTTTGATCGTGTGCATGTTCAGGACGCTCGCCGACAGGTCGCGCTCGGCGAGCCGCTCGGCGGCCAGGAGCGCCGCGTGCACCGGATACGGGCCGCACGCGACGAGCGTCACGTCCTCGCCGTGCCGCAGGACCTGCGCCTCACCGATCCGGACCGGCGGCGCGTCCTCGGGCAGTTGCGGCGTGGCCCCGCGGCCCAGCCGCAGGTAGACGGGGCCGGGCAGGTCGACGCTCTGCCGGAAGAGCTGCGCGGTGCTCTCCCCACCGGTCGAGACGAGCACCGTCATGTTCGGCAGCACCCGCATCACCGCCAGGTCCTCCAGGCTGTGATGGGTGGGGCCGAGGCTCGCCGCGGACAGTCCGCTGTGCGTCGCCGCGATCCGCACCGGCACCGCGTTGTACGCGATGTCGATCTTCACGAACTCCAGCGCCCGGGTGCTCGCGAACGTCGCCATCGTGTTGACCACCGGGATCCGGCCGCTCTTGGCCAGGCCCGCGGCGACGCCCATGAGGTCCTGCTCGGCGATGCCCAGGTTGATGTACCGGTCGGCGGCCGGGCCGAAGTCCGTGCCGTTGTACAGGCCCGTGTCGCTGTCCAGGCAGACCAGCCGCGGGTCCTCGGCCATCAGCGGCACGAGCGTGTCGCGGAAGACGTTCCGGTCCGGAGGCGTCTCATCACTCATGCGTCCTCCTTCGTCGGGGGAGTGACCAGAGGCTCGCTCATGCCTCCTCCTTCCGCGTGGCCTTCTGCAGGGTCGTCAGGGCGCGCCGTTGCTGGCGGTCGCTGAACTTCACGAAGTGGCTGCGCACGTCGCCCTCGATGTAGGGCAGGCCGCGGCCCTTGACGGTCCGGGCGATGACCACGGTCGGGCGGCCGGGCTCGGGCGGCGCCGTGAGCGCGTCGAGCAGCGCGCCCAGGTCGTGGCCGTCCACCTCCCGCGCCGTCCAGCCGAAGCTTCGCCAGCGGTCGGCCAGCGGTTCGAGTCCGACCACGTCCTCGGTGCCGCCGGTGATCTGCAGCCGGTTGCGGTCGATCACGGCGGTGAGCCGGTCCAGGCCAAGGCTGCTCGCGGCCATCGCGCCCTCCCAGACCGAACCCTCCTGAAGCTCACCGTCGCCCATCAGCACGACGGTCCGGCGGTCGGCGCCGTCGAGCCTGGCGGCGAGGGTGAAGCCGATGGCGAGGGGCAGCCCGTGCCCGAGCGCGCCGGACGGCACCTCGACGCCGGGCAGGCGGGTGTTCGGGTGGGCCATGAACGGCGACCCTGGCTTTCCGTAGTCCCCGAGCCGTTCGGCGGGGAAGAAGCCGTACTCACCGAGCGTCGCGTACAGGCCGATCGCCCCGTGCCCCTTGCTGAGGATCATGACGTCGCGGTCGGGCGCCTCCGGGTCGTCCGGGTCGATCCGGAGCACCCGCGAGTACAGGGTCACCAGGATCTCGACGAGGGACATCGACCCGCCCAGGTGGCCGCCGCTGCGCCCGGTGCACATCTCGATGATCCGTTCGCGGATCCGGGCGGCGCGGTCTTCGAGCTCTGTCAGTCCCCGCGGGTCGTCCTTACCGGACGTGCCATCGGTCTGCCCGCTCCCGTCATCCGTACCGGCCGCGTCGTCGGCGGGGCGGCGCAGCGGGAGGGGGCGCGCGGGCTCCCGGTCGCCGGCCGGGCCGTCGGCGAGCCGGTACAGCGCGGTGGTCAGGACGGAGATGGCGCGGAGGTAGTCGGCGACCTCGGTCGACTCGTGGGCGGAGTGGTCGAGCTCGCTGTCGCCCGGCCCGTACGTGGCCATCGGCACGTGCCACTCTTCGGCGAGGATGTTGAGGTCCGCGGTCGCGGTCTTGAGCTTGGCCCCGGGGCGTACGCCGTGGGCGCGGATGCCGGCGCTCAGCGCCCGCACCACCGGGTCCGTACGGCCGACGCGGTGCGCGGCCACCGAGTTGATGACGGTCAGCCGTCCGTGCGGCGTCCGTGCCCGGAGCCGCTCGACGAACTCCTCGGCGTCGAAGCCCGGTGGCGTGCGGATGCTGAACTCGGCGTCCGCGCGGAGCAGGTCGCCGGAGAAGGAGATCAGGTCGGCGCCGGGCCGGTCGAACGAGTCGTGGCCGACGTCGGGGCCGAGCAGGTCGAGGAGCGTCGCCCAGCAGCGGCCGGCCAGCTCGGCGGCCTTGGGCAGCGGCCGCGTCGGGTGCATCGGCTCGCACTCCACCTCGTACCGCAGGTCGAGCTTGCCCTTGTAACCGAGCACGACGGTCGACCAGCCGCTCGGCTCGCCGATGATCAGAGCGTCGGGGGCCGGGAGCGACTCGCGGATCTTCATCGCCCCGCGCGAGAGCGCGGTCTCCTCCTCGACGGCGCCGACGACGACCACCCGGCCGGGCAGGTCCGTGACGCGGGCCGCCGCGCAGATCATCGCGGCCAGCGGGCCCTTGGCGTCCGACGAGCCGCGGCCGTACAGCCTGCCGCCTTCCAAGCGTACGGGGACCTCGCCGGGCACGGTGTCCATGTGCCCGAGCAGCATGACCGTCGGCCCGTCGCCGTAAACGATCTCGCCGATGGCGTTGCCGGCCTCGTCGACGTACGCGGAGAATCCGAGCCCGCGCATCCGCTCGACGAGGAACTCCGCAAGCGCTCCCTCCTCGTACGACGGTGACGGGATCTCCAGCATCCGGCGCAGCAGGTCGACCGCGTACTCCTCCGTTATCGGATCGTCTTGACGGGGGGACTCCTCCGTCCTCATGTCGGTCACGCCGTCATCTCCTCGGTGTTGTCCTCGTCCAGTTCGATCCGGGTCGCCTCTCCGGACAGCGCTCGCGCCGCCGGGTTCGCGCAGCGGCCGTCGGCGATCAGCACCCGCGTCACGCCGCCCAGCAGCGCCTCACGGGCGGCGACCAGCTTGAGCCGCATCCCGCCGGACACGTCCGACGGCGCGCCGGTGGCCGGGACCCGGTAGACCGGCACCACGGAACGCTCGTCGGAGACGTCGGCGAGGACGCCCGGTGCGCCGGTGAGCATGATCAGCGTCTCGGCGCCGAGCGCGGCGGCGACGGCGGCCAGCGCCCGGTCGGCGTCGGTGTTGACCGGGGTGCCGTCCTCGGCGAGCGCCGGTGGCGACACGACCGGGACGAGACCGGCGTCGAGCAGTCCCGTCAGCAGGTCGGCGCGGACGGCGTTCACACGGCCGCTGTGATCGTCGCGGACGAGGACGCGCCGGCCGTCGACGACGGCCCGGTGCACGGCCTTGCGGCGGGCCCGCAGGAGGCCGCCGTCCAGCCCGGTCAGCCCGACGCCGGGAACGCCGTGGGCGGCGAGCGCGGTGACCAGCCGTGGCTTCACCCGGCCCGCCAGCGCCAGCGTGACCACCTCGAGCATCGCGTCGTCGGTGTACCGGGCCGAGACGCCGTCGGGCGAGACGAGCCGACGCCGCTGGACGCCCAGCCGCTCCGCCAGCGACTCGATGTCGGCGGACCCGCCGTGGCCCAGGACGACGTCCCGTCCCTGGCGGTACAGCTCCGCCACATCGGCGCAGACCGCTCCCGGATCGACGGCCTCGTGGCCGCCGCACTTGATCACCGTGATCCCGGCCATTGGAATTCCCCTTCGACTCGGGCGCCGGCTCAGTTCGGATGCAGGCCGGGGAACTCCAGTCCCAGCCGTTCGGGCCAGCCGAACCGTACGTTCATGCACTGCACCGCGTTGCCCGCGCCGCCCTTGACGAGGTTGTCCAGCGCGCCGATCAGCACGAGGCGGCGCTCCGCGGTGTCCAGCGCGAAGCCGACGTCGCAGAAGTTCGAACCGGACAGGATCTTGGGTTCGGGCAGGCGGTAGACGCCGCGGCGCTGGGCCACCACGCGGACGAACGGCTCGTCCCCGTAGTACTCCCGGTAGATCGTCCGCAGCAGCTTCTCGTCGACCTCGCCGACGAACCGGCCCCGGCACAGCACCTGGACGCCGCGTACCGCGTCGACGCCGGTGGCCGTCATGGTCACCCGCAATCCGGTCGCCTGCTCGATCTCGGCCTCGTGGCGGTGCCCGATGGGGGCGAACACCCGAAGGACGTTGGCGCGTTCGGAGTGGGTGTCGGCGGGGCCGCTCGACGCGCCCGAGCCGCTGGATCCGGTGCGCGCGTCCACGGACACGTCCGGCTCCAGCAGGCCCACGTCGGCGACCGGCCAGAGCGCGAGGATCGCGGCGGTGGCCATGCACCCGGGCACGCTGATCCGGTCGGCGTCGCGCAGCTCCTTGCGGTGCAGCTCGGGCAGTCCGCCCACGAACTCGCCGAGCAGCTCCGGGGCCTCGTGCGGCACCTTGTAGTAGCGCCGGAAGACCTCCTCGTCCGGCAGCCGGAAGTCGGCCGTGAGGTCGATGACGACGTCACCCAGCTTCAGCAGCCCCGACGCCTGCCTCATGCTCTCCAGGTGCGGGACGGCCAGGAAGACCACGTCGTACGTCCCCAGGTCCTCGGGGTGGGTGAAGGTGAGGTCGCAGACGTTGCGCAGGTTGGGGTGGACCGAGTCGACGCGCCGGTTCGCGAACCGGTTCGACGTGGCCGCGCAGAGCTCGACCTCGGGGTGACCGAGCAGAATCCGGATCAGCTCACCGCCGATGTATCCGGAACCGCCGACTACGGCGACCCTGAGCATGATCAGACCATCCTTGTCAACACGTGGTCGGCTATTCGGCCGGCGACGTCGACATGGTCGCCCATCGCCGCCTGGAACCCGGAGAACTCCACGCCGGAGTTGACCTCCAGGACCAGCAGCCGGCCGTCGGGCTCCTCGAGCAGATCGACGCCGGCGATGTCGGCCCCGACCGCCAGCGCGGCGGACCGGGCCAGGTGCTCCAGCTCGGGGGTGAGGGGGCAGACCTCGGTGGTGGCGCCGAGTGCGACGTTCGTACGCCACTGGTCGCCGCGCCGGTAGGTGGCGCCGATGACCTCGCCGCCGACGACGATCACCCGGATGTCGCGTTCGGGCGTCGGCACCATCTCTTGCACGTAGACGATGTGGGACTGGGGGGACGGGAGCGCCGCGACGTGCTCCAGGACGGCCGTCGCGGCGTGCCGGTCATGCAGCGCGGTGACCAGCCGGCCCCAGGACCCGGTGAGCGGTTTGATCACCGCCGGGTATCCCATCCGCTCGATGGCCTCCAGCGCGGACTCGGGGGTCAGGGCGAGCGCGGTGCGGGGCACGGGCAGGCCGGCGTCGCGCAGCGCGACCGAGGTGCGCCACTTGTCGCCGCACAGCTCGATCGCGGCCGAGCCGTTGAGGACCTCGACGCCGTTCGCCTCCAGGCCCCGCGCCGCCGCGGCGGCACGGACCTGGCCGATCTCCCGGTTGAGCGCGACGGGCCATCGCGGGGCTGTCCCGTCCAGCTCGTACCAGCAGGTACGGCTGTCGACGTAGTCGTACTTCACCGCCCGGCGGTCGAACGCCGCCATGATGCGCTTCTCGTCGAGGCGCACGCGTGACGCGACGATGCCGATCGGCCCCGACTCCGCGGCCCCGCTCACTCCCCCCAGTCCTCCTCGACGTCAGGAGCGGTGGCGAGCCCGACCGGCGACGTCTTCACGACCTCGAGTTCGGAACCGCATTCCGGGCACTGCACGATCTCGTTCAGCTGGGGCTCGTTGTCGACACCGATCTGAGCGGAACATTCGGGACAGGTAGGCACGGTTCTCCCTTTCCTTCGACTTCACGATCCACGGTAGGGAGAGCCGCCGGTAACCGAATCGGCCCCGCGTTGATGCTGTGACGAGGAGGTTCGTCATGGTGATTACCCCCTCGGGCGGCGCCTCGGGATGGACTGGAGGCGATTCCGTTCACGTCGCCCGTCTGCGGGAGCAGCCATGTCAGACCGATCCTCGCTGCCCGGAATTCTCGTGCTGTGGAGCGCGCCGCGCAGCCGGTCCACCGCCTTTTTCCGCATGATGGCCGAGCGCGGCGATTTCACGCCGGTGCACGAGCCATTCTCTTATCTGGCCGAATTCGGATACGTCGATATCGACGGCGACCGCGTCACGTCCGAGCCCGCGCTCATCGAACGGCTGCGGTCGCTCGCCGCGCGGAAGCCGGTCTTCATCAAGGACACGACCGACGAGCGCTACCCGGGGGTGCTCGCCGACCGGGAGTTCCTCACCACCGACGCGGTGCACACCTTCCTGATCCGGCACCCGCGCGACACGATCGCCTCCTACCAGAGGCTCAACCCCGACGTCGTCCGGCACCAGATCGGGTTCGAGACGCAGTACGAGCTTTTCACGCAGGTCGAGCACGTGACCGGCTGTGAGCCGGTGGTCATCGACTCCGACGACCTGCTCGACCGGCCGGAGGCCGTGGTCAAGTCCTACTGCGAGCGCGTCGGCATCCCCTTCCTGCCCGAGGCGATGTCCTGGGAGGCCGGGGAGCGCAAGGAATGGGCGCCGTCCGGGCGCTGGCACGCCGACGCCGCCAAGAGCACCGGTTTCACCCGGATCACGGAGGAGAATGACATCGACGTGGAAGCGCATCCCGTCTACGGCGACCACCTCCGCCACCACCTCCCCTTCTACGAGATGCTCCATGCCCGACGTCTCGCCGGCTGAGCCGCGCCTCGAAGGCACGCCCCGGCAGCGGCTGCGCGAGGGGATCTGGACCGGCCTCGGCCTCGCCGCCGCGTCCTTCGCGCTCGCGATCACGTTCGGGGCGAGCGCCCGGACGCTCGGCTGGGGAATGGCGCCGGCGATCGTGTGCTCGCTCGTCGTCTTCTCCGGCTCCGCGCAGTTCGCGCTCGCCACCGCGCTCGCCGGAGGAGGCGGAGCCGTCCCGGCGGTGGCCGCGGCCGCGCTGATCAACGCCCGGTTCATCCCCATGGCGGTGGCGGTCGCGCCGAGCCTGCGGGGCGGCGTCCTTCGCCGGGCGCTCATCGGCCAGACGGTGGTCGACGGCTCGTGGGTGGCGGCGCACCGGGGGGAGGGCCGCTTCGATCCCGAACGCATGATCGGCGCGACGCTCCCGCAGTGGCCGGCCTGGGTGTGCGGCACGGCGATCGGCGCGGTGCTGCACCCGTCACCGCACGTCGTCCAGACCTTCGCCCTCGACGTGATCTTCCCGGCGTTCTTCCTGGTCCTGCTGATCGACGAGCTCCGCGAGTCGGCGGCGGCGCGGCGCGCGGCCGCCCTCGCCACCGTGATCGCCGCGCTGCTCGTCCTCGTGGTCCCGACCGGGGTGGCGCTGCTCTGTGCCTCGTCGGCGGCGCTGCTCGGTCTCCTCCCCTCCAGCGGCGCCGCCGGCGACCGTACGCGCGACGACCGCGCCGCCGACGACCGTGCCGGAGACGTGACGGACGAGCCCGCCGACCGCTACGCAGAGAAGGAGTGATCATGTCCCTGTGGCCGGCCATCTTCGCGGTCGCCGTGATCAACGTGCTGTTCAAGGCCCTCGGCCCCACCGTGCTGGGCGGGCGGGCCCTGCCGCAGCGGGTGCGGGACGTCATCGCGATGCTGGCGCCGGCCCTGCTCGCCGCCCTCATCGTCGCCGAGGTCGCGGGCGCGCACTGGAGCAAGTTCGACTGGACCGTCGTGGCCGGCCTGGGCGGCGCGGGCGCCGCGCGCCTGCTGCGCTGGCCCGACCTGCCCGCCATCCTGTGCGGCGTCCTCGTCACCATCCTCCTCCGCCTGGCCCTCTGACCGACCGACCGGCGGGGAAGCGGAGCAGCACCAGGCGGAATGATGATGACGCCGGGCCGAATCTCTGGTGTTCACTGCCCCTAGAGAGCAGCGAACACCAGGGATCACCAACACCTAGTACTACATAGCTAGATCTGGATGACCTGGAGGCGCAGTCGTCGCTTGACGTGGTGCCTGCGTGCTTCGGCTTGATGGGCGCGCCGGACGA